>NZ_JBHXJK010000025.1:0-42317 GCF_042723255.1 Amycolatopsis thailandensis | reverse complement strand
GGGCGGCCGTAAGGGCGGGCGCCCTTCCGTCCCCGCCGGCCCACCGCGATTTAAATGCGGGGCCCAATAAGTATTTTTTCCCACCTTGGGCCACCCCTCATGACACTCTCGGCGCGAAGCGGTCAGGAGAGCTTCTTGCCCGCCGAACCCAGCGACTGAGCGGCCTCGACGATGCGCGTGGCCATGCCGGCCTCGGCGGCCTTCAGGTAGCTACGCGGGTCGTAGACCTTCTTGTTGCCGACCTCGCCGTCGATCTTCAGGACGCCGTCGTAGTTCTTGAAAAAGTGCTCCGCGATCGGCCGGGTGAACGCGTACTGCGTGTCCGTGTCGACGTTCATCTTCACGACGCCGTACGACACCGCCTCGCGGATCTCCTCCGGCAGCGAGCCGGAACCGCCGTGGAAGACCAGCTCGAACGGCTTCGAACCGGCCGGGAGGCCGAGCTTCTTCGACGCCGCCTCCTGGCCGCCCTTGAGCACGTCCGGGCGCAGCTTCACGTTGCCGGGCTTGTAGACGCCGTGCACGTTGCCGAAGGTCGCGGCCAGCAGGTAGCGGCCGTTCTCGCCGGAGCCGAGCGCGTCGATCGTCTTCAGGAAGTCGCCCTCGGCGGTGTACAGCTTCTCGTTGATCTCGGCCTCGACGCCGTCTTCCTCGCCGCCGACGACGCCGATCTCGACCTCGAGGATGATGTTCGCGGCCGCGGCCTTGGCGAGCAGCTCCTGCGCGATCTCGAGGTTCTCGTCGAGGTCGATCGCGGAGCCGTCCCACATGTGGCTCTGGAACAGCGGCAGCTGACCGTTCTTGACCCGCTCCGCCGAGATCTCGATCAGCGGGCGGACGAAGCCGTCGAGCTTGTCCTTCGGGCAGTGGTCGGTGTGCAGCGCGACGTTGACGTCGTACTTGGCGGCGACGACCTGGGCGAACTCGGCGAGCGCGACCGAACCGGTCACCATGTCCTTGACCTTCTGCCCGGAGGCGAACTCCGCGCCGCCGGTGGAGAACTGGATGATCCCGTCGCTCTCCGCCTCGGCGAACCCGCGGATGGCGGCGTTCAGGGTCTCCGACGAGGTCACGTTGATGGCCGGGTAGGCGAATTCGTTCGCCTTCGCCCGGTCGAGCATCTCCGCGTAGACCTCGGGGGTGGCGATGGGCATCGTTTACTCCTCCTCGAAGCAGGCTGGTGCACCTCTCGGCCGCATCGTACGAGGTCGGCCGGGAGGTGCCTACAGCCGTCGCGTCAGAGCAGCACGGCGGCGAGCGCGCGGTAGACCGGCAAGGGGTCCTGGTTCAGTACCTGGATGTTCACGTGGTCCGCCCCGGCCTCGATATGCGCGGTGACCCCGCGGGCGACGGTCTCGGCGTCGCCGTGCACGGCCAGCGCGTCGATCAGTTTGTCACTGCCCTGACCGGCCAGGTCCTCGTCGGTGAAACCGAGTTTCCGCAGGGAGTTCGTGTAGTTGACGAGGCCGAGGTAGAAGCCGACGCCGCCCCGGCCGATCTCGCGGGCCTTCGCCGGATCGGCCTCGAGGACGACCTTCTGCTCGGGCGCGAGCAGCGGTCCCTCACCGAGGATCTCCCGCGCCTGGCGCGTGTGCTCGGGCGTCATCAGGTACGGGTGGGCTCCCGCTGTGCGGTCTCCTGCGAGTTTGATCACCTTCGGGCCGAGAGCGGCGAGCGCGCGGCCTTCGACGGGCACTCCGGCCTCGTCGAGGGCGTCGAGGTACTCCACCAGCGCGGTGTACGGCTTCTTGAACTCCGCGGTGTGCTCGCGGTGCCCGGCGCCGACGCCGAGCAGGAAGCGGCCCGGGTGCTTCGCCTCGATGCGCTTGTACGACTCGGCGACCGTCGCCGCGTCGTCCTTCCAGATGTTGACGATGCCGGTGGCGACCTTGATCGTCTTCGTCGCGTCGAGGAGTTCCTCCGCCTTCGCGAGGTCGCCGTCCGGTGAGCCGCCGAGCCAGATGGCGCCGTAGCCGAGCTCTTCCAGCTCACGCGCGAGTTCCGGGGTGAACACGCTTTCGTGCTGCCAGATGCCGATCCTGCCGAGTTCGATTCCCATGCTTCGAGCTAACACCACCCGCCGCCGATGTCTTCCCTTATGTTCGAAGCATGGCGAAACTCGGGAATTCCGACCTCGACGTCCGGGGGATCAACCTCGGCGGGAACGTCTTCGGCTGGACCGCGGACGAGCAACAGTCCTTCGCCGTCCTCGACGCCTACACGGCGGCGGGCGGCAACTTCATCGACAGCGCCGACCTCTACTCGGGCGGCGGCTCCGAAACGATCATCGGCAACTGGCTGACCAAGCGCGGGCGTCGCGACGACGTCGTCATCGCGACCAAGACCGGCATGTGGGAGGAGCGGAAGGGGTTGTCGGCGGCGAACATCGCGGCGGCGGCCGAGGATTCGCTGCGCCGGCTCCAGGTCGACCATATCGACCTCTACTACTCGCACATCGACGATCCGGACACCCCGATCGAGGAGACGCTGGGCGCCTTCGACGCGCTCGTGCGCGCGGGTAAGGTCCGCTACATCGGGGCGTCGAACTACTCGGCGGAACGGCTGGCCGAATCACTGTCCATTTCGGACCGCGAGGGTCTCGCGAAGTACGTCGCGCTGCAGCCGCACTACAACCTCGTCGAGCGGGATTACGAAACCGATCTGGCGCCGACGGTCGAACGCGAAGGCCTGGGCGTCCTGCCGTATTTCGCGCTGGCCAAGGGTTTCCTGGCTGGGAAGTACCGATCGAAGGAGGATCTCGGCGACAGCCCCCGCGCCGCCCGCGCGTCGTCCTATTTGGACGAACGTGGTGAGCGGGTCCTCGCGGTGCTCGACGGGATCGCGGCCGACCGCGGTGTCACGGTCGCGGCCGTCTCACTGGCGTGGCTGTTCGCGCAGCCGACGGTCACCGCGCCCATCGCGAGCGCCCGCTCGGTCGAGCAGCTGAACGACCTCCTGCCCGCGGCCGATCTCTCGCTCACTTCCGACGAGCTGGACGCCCTCGCCACCGCCTCCGGGAGCTGACAACCCTCGCGTTTCGTCCTCTGGATGCGGTAGTTCGCATCACCAACCAACGCGTCCAGAGGACGAAACGCGGACTTACTTGCGGGTAGCTTACTCCGGGTAGGTTGGGGTAACGTCCGAAAGCCTCAGGGCTCGGACGAGGAGGCAACGTGGCCAAGAACAGCGTGAACGGCAAGGTCGTCCTGATCACCGGCGCCGCGAGGGGCATCGGCGCGGGACTCGCCGAACGCCTGGCCGCGCAGGGCGCGAAGGTCGCTTTGGTCGGCATCGAAGCGAAGGAACAGCAGGCGGTCGCCGACAAGATCGGCGCGAGCGCCCACGCCTGGGAAGCCGACGTCACCAGCTGGGACGACCTCGAACGCGCCACCGCCGGCGTCGTCGAGCACTTCGGCGGGATCGACATCGTCATCGCGAACGCCGGCATCGCGACCTCAGGTTTCGTCCGGTCGGTGGATCCGGCCGCCTTCGAGAAGGTCATCGAGGTCGACCTCCTCGGCGTCTGGCGCACCTTCCGCGTCACCCTGCCGCACGTCCTCGAACGCAAGGGCTACCTGCTCGCGATCTCCTCGCTGGCCGCGATCACCCACGCGCCCGGCATGGCCAACTACGCCGCCGCGAAGGCCGGTGTCGAGGCGTTCTGCAACAGCTTCCGCGCCGAAGTCGCCCACCTCGGCGTGAAGGTCGGCGTCGCGCACCCCACCTGGATCCGCACCGACCTGGTCGAAAGCGCCGACAAGCACCCGGTCTTCGGCAAGCTCCGCACCGGCATGCCCGGCCTGCTCGGCAAGACCTACCCGCTTTCCGTCGCGCTCGACCACCTCCAGGCCGGGGTCAACAAACGCGCCCGCACCGTGCACGTGCCGCGCTGGGTCGGCGGGCTCAAGCTGATCCGCGCGTTCCTGCCGCCCATCATCGAGATCGGCGCCAAGGGCCGGATCAAGAAGGCCGACGCCGCCGCCCTCGTGGACATCAAGGAGCGCGGCGCGTACGAATCTTCGATAACCGGTCAGGCAGGCCGGGCCGCCACTCGGAAGGACTGACGTATGTCCCGTCGCGACCAGATCCGCATGACACCTGACGAGCTCGCCGCGTACCTCGACGAGCAGAAGGTCATCAACGTCGCGACGATCGGGCCGAACGGCCGCCCGCATCTCGCGCCGCTCTGGTACTACCCGCACGATTCGGGCATCGCGACCTGGACCTACGGCACGTCCCAGAAGGCGAAGAACCTGGAGCGCGACCCGCGCGCCACGGTGCTCATCGAGGACGGCGAAAGCTACGAGAAGCTCCGCGGGGTCTCCCTCGAAGCCGACGTCGAGGTCATCACCGACACGACCGTCGTCACCCAGATGGGTATCGCACTCATGCAGCGGTACGCGGGCGCGAAGCCGGGCGACCCGGTACCCGACGAGCTCGCCGCGTTCATCGGCAAGCAGGCCCCGAAGCGGATCGGGCTGATTTTCACGCCGACGAAGATCGTGAGCTGGGACCACACGAAACTCGGCGGAACATACTAGCCAGTAAGTCGTACTAGAAAGTAACTGTTACTTCAGGTAACGTCATCCGCGCAGGAATGCCTCGACGCGGAGGGCGCAGATGACCGAGCGATTCAAGGTCGTGATCGTGGGCACCGGATTTTCCGGGCTCGGCCAGGCCATCCAACTGGAGAAGGCCGGGATCACCGACTACGTGATCCTGGAGAAGGCGGACGAAGTCGGCGGTACGTGGCGCGACAACTCGTACCCCGGCTGCGCCTGCGACGTGCAGTCCCACATGTACTCGTTCTCCTACGAGCAGAACCCGGACTGGTCGCGGTCGTTCTCGCCCGCCCCGGAGATCTTCCAGTACCTGAAGGACGTCACCGACAAGTACCGGCTGCGGCGCAAGATCCGGTTCGGCGTCGAACTCACCGGCGCGACCTGGGACGACGACGCCCGCCGCTGGCACGTCCAGACCAAGTCGGGTGAGATCGAGGCGCAGTTCGTCGTCTCCGGCGTCGGCGGCCTGCACATCCCGCAGGTCCCCCAGCTGCCCGGGATCGAGAAGTTCAAGGGCCAGACCTGGCATTCCGCGCAGTGGAACCACGAGTACGACCTGCGCGGCAAGAAGGTCGCCGTGGTCGGCACCGGCGCCAGCGCGGTCCAGTTCGTCCCGAAGATCGCGCCCGAGGTCGCCGAGCTGACGCTGTTCCAGCGCACTCCGCCGTGGATCATGCCGAAACCCGACCACGCCATGCCGGGCTGGGCCAAGACCGCGTTCCGCCGGATCCCCGGCGTGCAACGGCTTTACCGCAACGCGCTGTACTGGTTCCTCGAAGTGCGCGCCGTCGGCTTCAACGGCCACCCCGCGATCATGAAGGCGGGCGAGGTGATCGCGAAGCGCCACATCGGCAAGGGCGTGAAGGATCCCAAGCTGCGCAAGAAGGTCACCCCGGACTACACCATGGGCTGCAAGCGGGTGCTGATCTCCAACGACTACTACCCGGCGATCGCCCGGTCCAATGTGGACGTCAACACCGACGGCGTGCGCGAGGTCAAGGCGCACAGCGTCGTCGACGGGAACGGCGTCGAGCACGAGGTCGACGCGATCGTCTACGGCACCGGCTTCAAGGTCACGGACGCCTTGGAATACCTGGACATCACCGGGATCGACGGCCGCGACCTCGCCAAGGAATGGGCGACCGAGGGGATGCGCACGCACAAGGGCATCACCGTCGCCGGCTTCCCCAACCTGTTCTTCCTCCTCGGCCCGAACACCGCGCTGGGCCACAACTCCGTGGTGTTCATGATCGAATCGCAGGCTCGCTACGTCGTCGACGCGATCAAGCTCACCGACTCGCGGGGCGCCGCCGCGATCGACGTCCGCACCGGCGTCCAGGAGAAGTTCCAGCGCGAGATCCAGGACAAGCTGGTCAAGGGCGTGTGGACCCAGGGTGGCTGCAAGAGCTGGTACCTCGACGCGAAGGGCGTCAACCGGACGATCTGGCCGGGCTTCACCTGGCGCTACTGGCTGGAGACCCGCAAGGTCGACCCGAGCGACTACGAACTGAGCGGGAGGTCGTGATGACCGACCACGAACAGATCGTCCTGCACGCGCGTGACGTCGAGTTCGACTGGGCGTCGCTGCCGATGCACTGGATCCCCGGCGAACCGCAGGCGACGCACACGATCAACGTGCTGCATCTGGCGCTGCCGGAGGGCGAACGCTGGTTCGTCGAAGTGTTCAAGCAGGCCGTGCCGCTGATCCGCGACGAGCGGCTCAAGGAGGACGTCCTCGGCTTCATCGGCCAAGAGGCCATGCACGCCGAGGCGCACGACGGCGCCGCCGAACACCTCGAAGCGGCGGGCGTGCACGTGCGGCCGTACATCGCGCAGATGGAGTGGATGTTCCGCCGCCTGCTCGGCGATCGTGAGCTTTCCGCCAAACGGCGCGAAGAATGGCTGATCGAACGGCTCGCCGTCATCGCCGCCATCGAGCACTACACCGCCTTCCTCGGCCAGTGGATCCTCGACGCCGAAGCGCTCGACAAGGCCGGCGCGCACCCCACGATGCTGGATCTCCTGCGCTGGCACGGCGCGGAAGAGGTCGAGCACCGTTCGGTGGCCTTCGATCTCTTCATGCACCTCGACGGCCGCTATGGCCGCCGCGTGCGCAGCATGCTCGTCGTGACGCCGGTGCTCGCGTGGGTGTTCCTGCGCGGCACCAGGTTCCTCATGAAGAACGATCCGACGCGGCCCGGCAAGACGAGTTTCCGGACCTATCTGCGGGTGGCGAAGCTCGGCCTTCTGCCTTCGGGCAGGCAGCTGCGGCGCGAACTCCTGCCGTACTTCCGGAAGTCCTATCACCCCACCGAAACCGGCGACACCGATCAGGCCGTCGCGTACCTCGCGAGCTCCCCGGCCGCGCTGGCCGCCGACGAACCCCGGTGACGCCGCCGACGCGCCCGCTGCGGCTCGACGGCAGCGGGCGGACCGACCGCGCGATGGCGTCGCTGACCGGTGTCGTCGCGCTGTACCGCAGGCTCAGCGGCGTGAGCGGACGCCGTCGTCCGCCGGTGGCCGCGGTCGATCGCGATCTCCTGCTGGTCGTCGACGATCTCCGCGCCGAGGCCGAGGGCGTCGTCAGCCTGAAGCTGGTGCACGAACGCGGCGAGCCGCTGCCCCGATGGCGGCCCGGCGCGCACATCGACCTCTCGCCGCGGCCGGGGCTGGTCCGTCAGTACTCCCTGTGCGGCGACCCGGACGACCGCGCGGCCTACCGCGTCGGCGTCCGGTTGCTCGGCGAGGGATCGACGGCGGTGCACGCCTTGAAGAAGGGCGCGCGGATCACCGCGCGCGGCCCGCGCAACGCGTTCCCCTTCGTCGCGAGCCAGGCCTACCTGTTCGTCGCGGGCGGCATCGGGATCACGCCGATCCTGCCGATGGTGCGGCAGGCGGCCGCCGCGGGCGCGGACTGGCGGCTGGTCTACACCGGCCGCGACGAGGCGTCGATGCCGTTCCTGGACGAATTGTCCGGATACTCCGACCGTGTCTGGATTCGCCCGGACACGGACTACGGGATCCCGGCTTCGGGCGCGGAGTTGCTCGAAGGGGCAGAAAAGAGTGCCCCGATTTACTGCTGTGGCCCGGTTCCGATGATCGTGGGCGTCCGGACGGACGCGGCGCTGCGCGGTTCGGGACCGGTGTTCTTCGAACGGTTCTCGACGCCGCCGATCGTCGGCGGCGTGCCGTTCCGCGTCGAACTGGCCCGCAGCGGCCGGACGCTGAACGTGCCCGCCGACCGCACGACCCTCGATATCCTGCGCGAAACCGTGCCAGGGATCGCTTATTCGTGCCGCCAAGGGTTCTGCGGGACATGCGAGCTGCCGACGGTGACCGGCGACCGCGTCCGGGTCTGCGTCGATCGCGGTCCGGTCACCCTCGATCTCTGAGCTGTCAGGCTTCTTTCGGCAGCCAGGCGCCGATCACCGGCTTGAACTCGCGGACGGACCGCTCGGCGACGACACCTTCGAGGTGGTACGGGTCCTGGTTGATGACGTCGAGCAGCACCGTCTCGTCTTCGGCCTGGTAGAGCGAGATGCCACCGGAGCCGTCGCCCAGCGGGCCGCCGAGCGCGACGACACCCTGTTCCGCCAGGTCGGAGAGGAATTTCCGGTGCCGGGGACGCACGTCCTCCAGCTTCTCCCGCACGTAAGTGATCTCCACCAGGAACCAGGCCATCGACATCTCCAAGGTCGTTCCGACAGACAGCGGCAGACGCTACCCAGCTTCTCAGGATCCGATCAGGCGGCACGTCCGCCCCACCCGATACGCTGACCGGGCGCCATGCACAGGTTGTGCTTCAAAGGGGTAAATGAACAGGTAGGGGTACATGCTCGAGGGCAATGCGGAACGCAGTGTCGAGGCGACCCTCGGCCACTTGCGCACCATGGACGGACCGGTCACGCCACCGCCGCCTGCGGCACCGCTGACCCTTGAGGATCTCTATCGCCAGCACCGGATGCGGCTCGTCCGGCTGGCCATCCTGCTCGTGGACGAACCGGCCACGGCCGAAGACGTCGTCCAGGAGGCCTTCACCGGGCTGCACCGCAACTGGGGACGCCTGCGCGACGCCGCCGCGGCCGTCGGTTACCTGCGCACCGCCGTGGTCAACGGGTCACGCAGTGTGCTGCGCCGCCGCAAGACCGCGCGCGAGTACGTCGCGCCGCACGCCGTCAACGCGCGTTCGGCCGAAAGCCTCGCCATGCTGTCGAGTGAACATCAGGCCGTTGTGAGCGCTTTGTCCAAACTGCCCCCTCGTCAGCGCGAAGTTCTGGTGCTCCGTTACTACGGTGGGCTGAGTGAGGCCGAGATTTCCGAGGCCGCCGGTATTTCGAAAGGTACCGTGAAGTCAACCGCCAGCCGGGCACTCGAGGCGCTGCAGAAAGCGATGCAGTCACCGAACTGATGCCCGGCCTTCATCTCGACCGCTGGGTTGTGCCGCCATGCTTGGTCCAGACCAATATATGCTGGGGGGCGTGAGAGGCGCCGGAGATTTCGTGATCGTGGGCGGCCGGGTAGTCGCCCCGGACCGTGTACTCGACGACGGCTGGCTGGCTATCGCCGGCAGCAAGATCGTCCAAGTCGGTACCGGGACACCCCCGGACATCGACCGCGTAGACGTCGACGGGTGCCTGGTCGTACCCGGCTTCATCGACACCCACTGCCACGGCGGTGGGGGCGGGTCGTTCTCCAGCGGGAACCCCGAGGAGCTGTTCCGCGCGGTCCGCGCGCATCGGCGGCACGGGACCACGACCATGCTCGGCAGTCTGGTCTCGGACCCCATCCCGGTGCTCAGGGACCAGATCGCGGCACTCCGTGAGCTGGTCCAAGAGGGTGAACTTGCCGGAATTCACCTCGAAGGACCCTTCATCTCCAAGGCCCGTTGCGGAGCGCACGACCCGGCGACGCTGATCGAGCCGGACACGGCGACGGTCAACGCGCTTCTCGGCGCCGGCCGCGGCGACATCCGGATGGTCACCCTCGCCCCCGAACTGCACGGCGGGATCAAGGCGGTCCGGCAACTGGCCGAATCGGGCGTCATCGCCGCCATCGGCCACACCGACGGCGTCGAAGACCAGATCATCCCCGCGATCGACGCGGGCGCCTCCGTCGCGACGCACCTCTTCAACGCCATGCGGCCCCTCCATCACCGCGAGCCGGGCCCGATCGGCGCCCTCCTCGACGACGAGCGGATCACCGTCGAGCTGATCTGCGATCTCGTCCACGTGCACCCGACCGTGCTCAGGCTGGCCGCGCACCACGCGGGCAAGGGCCGGACGGTGCTCATCACCGACGCGATGTCGGCCACCGACGCCGCCGACGGCAGCTACATCCTCGGCCGCCTGGAGGTCGACGTCCGTGACGGCGTCGCCACCCTGGCCGGGAACGGTTCGCTGGCCGGCAGCACCCTGACCATGGACGCGGCCTTCCGCAACCTGGTCCGCGGCGCGGGCATCGACCTGCTCGACGCGGTCCGCGCGACCTCCGGACGGCCCGCCGAACTGCTCGGCATCGCGGACCGGACGGGCTCCCTGCGCGCCGGGCTCGCGGCGGACGTCGTCGTGCTCGACCGCGACCTGCGGCCGGCCAAGGTGCTTCGTCAGGGCGAATGGGTCAAGGACGAGGCTGCGGCTACATTGAGCGCCACGGCCCCGCTCAGTGGCGCGGTCGAAGGCGGTGTGTCGGTCAGCGACGGGTAGCGGCGAAGGGAGTCCCGGATGAGCGAGCCCAAGGACCCGGAGAAGCTCCTAGCCGACGCCCTGCGCGCTCAGGCCGTCTTCGCCCCTTCAGCGGAGCGGATCTCCGAGACTTCCACCGAGAAACCGGTCGAAACGGACACGGAGAGTGATTCGGACACGCCCGAGTCGCCTTCCGGGGAAAACGAGCTGCCGCTGCAGTACGGGCTGCTCTCCGGCGCCGGTGCCGACTCGCTCGAACGGGAGCGCGTCGCGCTGGAGGACGCGGAGACGGCCAGGCTGGCAGAGCGTCCGACGCCGCCTCCGGCTCCTTCGCCCGGCAGTGCCCCGTTGCCCGCGTACTGGGTGTTGCTGCTGGCCGTGCTCCTGGGGCTGGCCGCCGGTTCGGTGATCGGGCTGCTCACGCTGATCTGAGCCGCGTCTCCCGCCGGGTCAAGGCACTCAGCGTCACCCTGTACCGTTTTGGTGTGATCCTGGCGCAGAACACCGTGACGACGATGGGCCTCCTGCCCGAGTGGCTGGACCCGAAGATCCTGCTGAGCGGGCTGACCGTCCCGGTCATCACAGTGCTCTGCCTGATCATCTTCATCGAAAGCAGCGTCTTTCCGGTGCTGCCCGGCGACTCCCTGCTGTTCACCGCGGGCCTGCTCATCGCCAACGGCTCGATCAAGGCCCCGCTCTGGCTGGTGTGCGTGCTGGTCACGCTCGCCGCCCTGATCGGCAACATGCTCGGCTACGGCCTCGGCTGGAAGATCGGGCCTTGGCTGTTCCGCAAGCCGGATTCGAAGTTCTTCAACAAGAAGTACGTCGATCAGACACACGCGTTCCTGGAAAAGCACGGGCCGAAGGCGGTCGTGCTGGCGCGGTTCGTGCCGTTCGTGCGGACGTTCATCACCTGGATCGCCGGTATCGGCAAGATGGACCCGAAGAAGTACTTCACCTACACCGTCATCGGCGGCATCCTGTGGGCCGCCGGGATCACCGCGCTCGGCCACCTGCTCGGCGGGGTCGCCTTCATCGAGAAGAACATCGACGCGATCTTCATCCTGATCGTGCTGGTGTCCGTGGTGCCGATCGCGATCGAGTACCTGAAGGCGCGGCGCGAGAAGAAGCACTCGGACACCGCCACCGGTCTCGTCGCCGACACCGCCGAGGACATCACTCAGCAGATCCCGCGCATCCGCGACTGACCCTCCCGCGACATCCAGCCCCGCGCGAAATGGCGAACTCGCGTGCTTGAACGGACGGCACGCGTGCTCAGACGGACGACACGCGTGTCCAGACGGACGGCACGCGTGCAGGTCCGTGCGGTGGGCGTGTCGTCCGTCCAGTCACACGTGTCGTCCATCTAGTCACACGTGTCGTCCGTCCAGTCACGTGAGTTCCGCGCTCAAGCACGTGAGTCACGTCTCTGAGCACGCGAGTCCCGCCTCTGAGCACGCCGACCCGCCTAGCGGACGTTCCACACACCCTCCAGCGGACGTTTTCCGCGGCCCGGCAGACACCTGGAGCGAGAACGTCGGGCCGGACAAAACGGCGCGCCCGCGTGATCCGGCACGTAACTCGTGTGATTGAGCGCGGAACTCGCGTGCTTGAAGACGTGACTCGCGTGATTGGAGACGTGACTCGCGTGATTGGAGACGTGACTCGGAGCTAGAGGGAGAACATCGAGCCCGGGTTGAAGAGGTTCCCCGGGTCGAGGGCCTGCTTGATCTGGCGATGAACGCGGATGCCGACCTCGCCGATCTCCTTGGCCAGCCACTCGCGCTTGATCCTGCCGATGCCGTGCTCGCCGGTGACCGTCCCGCCCAGTGACAGGGCGACCTCGAGAATCGCGTCGAAGGCCGTCCGCGCGCGGGCGAACTCCTCCTCGGAATCCGGCGCGTAGACGATCGTCGGGTGCATGTTGCCGTCGCCGGCGTGGCCGACGACGGCGATCCGCAGCCCGACCTCCTCGCTGATCCGCTCGCAGCCGGCGATCAGCTCGGCGATCCGGGTGCGCGGCACGCAGACGTCGTCGGTCAGCCAGACGCCGTACATCTCCAGCGCGGTGAGCACGACCCGCCGCGCCTGGAGCAGCATCTTGCCCTCTTCGAGATCCTCGGTGGCGTAGGCCAGATCCGCGCCGCAGTCGACGCAGATCTGTTCCAGCACCGCGAGTTCCTTCCGCGCGACCTCGCCGCCGGCGTCGGATTGCGCGAGCAGCAAGGCTTTGCAGTCCGAGCTCGTGCCGAGGTCGGTCTTGAGGTAGGCCTCGGCGGCCTTGATGGACGTCGCGTCCATGATCTCCATCAGCGACGGCACCAGCCCCTCACGCACGACCCGCGCGACGGCCTCACCGGCGGCCTCCGTGCTGTTGAAGGCGGCGACGAGCGTGGAAGGCAGTTGTGGCAACGGTTTCAGCGCGACCGTCGCCTGCGTGATCACGCCGAGCGTGCCTTCACTGCCGACGAAGAGCCGCGCGAGGTCGTAGCCCGCGACGCCCTTCACCGTGCGGCGCCCGGTCTTCAGCACCGACCCGTCGGCGAGCACGACTTCCAGTCCCAGCACGGAATCCGTGGTGACGCCGTACTTCACGCAGCACAGCCCACCGGCGTTGGTGGACAGGTTGCCGCCGATGGTGCACCAGTCGTAGCTGGAGGGGTCGGGCGGATAGAACAGGCCGTGCTTCTCCACCGCGTTGCGGAAGTCGAGGTTCACCACACCGGGCTGCACGACGGCCAGCCGGTTGCCCTCGTCGATCTCGACGATCTGATCGAGTTTGGTCAGCACCAGCACGACACAGCCGTCGATCGCGTTCGCGGCGCCGGACAGACCACTGCCGGCGCCGCGGGGCACGATCGGCACCTCGAACTCCGCGCAGGCCTTGACCACGGCCTGCACACCTTCCGTGTCGGACGGCAGCACCACAGCGAGCGGCTTGCCGCTGGCGGCCAGCGGCATCATGTCGCGCGAATAAGCGTCCGTGACGTCGGTGTCGGTGAGCACGGCGGCGGTGCCGAGTTGCTCGCGGAGCCGGGTGACCAGGGCGTGGTTGCTGCTCATGCCCTCATCGTAAGCTCCATTAGATCCGCACTGTGGAACTTTTTTTCCGATCGAGCAGAACGAAGGCTTGAACACCTGTATAGACGAGCACGGCTACGCCCGCCCATGCGGTGACGTGCACCCCCTGGGTGAAGGCCTCACGAGCCGATTCCAGGAGTGCCTGCCCCGCGACGGGGTCGAGCTGCTGCGCGGTCGCGACGGCGCCGCCGAGCGTGTCCCGCGCGGACTCGGCCGTCCCCTCAGGCAGGCCGGACCGGTAGACCGCGGTCGCGACACTGCCCAGGATCGCGGTGCCGAGCGCGCCGCCCAGCTCGAACCCGGTCTCGGAGATCGCCGACGCGGCACCGGCACGCTCGGCCGGGGCGGCCGAGATGACCAGGTCGTTCGTCAGCGTCTCCGACAGGGCGACACCGCCCCCGAGCAGCGTGAACGACACCACGACGTACGCGAGCCCGCCGCCGGACGACACCTGCGTCAGCGCCAGGAACCCGACCGCGGCGACCAGAAGACCACCACTGACCAGCACGGAGACCCGGATCCGCTTCGCGAGCCAGGCCGCGAGCAGCGCGCCGGCGATACCGGCGACCGTCGCCGGGAGCATCCACAGCGCGGCGACGACCGGGGTCAGTCCGAGCACCAGTTGCAGGTACTGCGGCACCAGGAACAGCAGGCCGACCATGGCGAACACGCCGAGCATGTTCGTCACGACGGAGCCACTGAAGGCCCGGTTCGAGAACAGCTTCAGGTCGAGCATCGGCTCGTCGAGACGGTTCTGCCTGCGGACGAACAAGTAGCCGAGCGTGAGACCGATCAGCACGCTGATCACCGCCTTCAGCCCGAAGCCGTGTTCGGCGACCAGCTTGATGCCGTAGACCACCGGCAGCATCGCGGCCAGCGACAGCAGCGCCGACAACGGGTCGAACCGGCCCGGCTTCGGGTCACGCGCCTCCGGCAGCACGAACGGTCCGGCGACCAGCAGCACCAGCATCACCGGGACGTTGATGAGGAACACCGAACCCCACCAGAAGTGCTCCAGCAACCAGCCGCCGAGCACCGGCCCGAGCGCCATACCGCTGGAGAACCCGGCGCTCCACACCGCGATCGCGGTCCGGCGCTGTTTGGGGTCGAGGAAGATGCTGCGGATCAGCGACAGCGTCGACGGCATCAGCGTCGCGCCACCGACCCCGAGCAGCGCCCGGGCGATGATCAGCATGAACGCGCTGGTCGAGAAGGCCGCGAGCACCGACGCGGCACCGAACGCCGCGGCGCCCATGAGCAGCAGCTTGCGACGGCCGATGCGGTCGCCGAGCGTGCCCATCAGGACCAGCAGGCCCGCCAGCATGAACGAATAGATGTCGACGATCCACAACTGCTCAGCACCGGTGGGTGCCAGATCCTCGGACAGGAACGGCAGCGCGAACCCGAGCACGGTCATGTCCACGCTGATCAGCAGCACCGGAAGCACCAGTACCGCCAACGCCCACCACTGCTTGCGCCCCGCCATGGCGCACTCTCCTTCAGCTAAACCGTCTGGACGGTACAGTTACCGCCCGGGTTCGAAACTAAACCGTCCAGACGGTATAGTCAACTGATATGGCGAAGCCCACCGCGAAGGAACGCATCCTCGACTCGTACGAGGAGATCCTCATCGAGCAAGGCCCCGGCGGGGTCACCCTCGAGGCCGTCGCCGCGCACGCCGGGGTCTCGAAGGGCGGCCTGCTTTACCATTTCGGCTCCAAGGAAGCCCTGGTCGACGGCCTGCTGGAACGTCTCGCCACCTTGTCGGACGAGGATCTGGAGCAGGCGAAGAGCGCGCCGGAAGGCGTCGTTTCCTGGTACCTGCGCACCGCGATCACCGACGTGACCCAGCGCAAGCCACTGCACCGCACGACCATGGCGACGATCCGGATCATGCTCAACGAACCGCGGGTCGCCGAGGTCGTGCAGGTCTACAACCAGAAGGTCCACGACCTGATCAGCGAACACGTCGGCGACCCGCTGACCGCCGAGCTGGTCATCCTGGTCGGCGACGGTCTCTACCTGCGGGCGGCGCTCGGCCGGGACGACGCGAGCCCCCTGCTCGACCGGATCGACGAGATCAAGGCCCGCATCGCCCGCTGAACACCTCGCGTTTCGTCCTCTGAACGCGGTAGTTGCGCACGCAAGTACCGCGTTCAGAGGACGAAACGCGGAAGGGCTACATCTGCAGGCCGTAGACGCGCTCGATCGGGATGGTCAGCAGCACCCGCTGGTCGGCGACCATGGCGTCCCGGAACTCGTCCCAGTCCGGATGTTCGCCACGGGCCCGCCGGTAGTGGTCCACCAGCGCGTCGACGGTCGCGTCGTCACGCGAAGCGGCGGTCGGCGTGAGCACGGCCGGACCCTCGACGACGACGTAGCCGTCGCCGCTCTCGGTCGAGACATGGAACGTCGCCCGAGGGTCGCGCAGGAGGTTCTTGGTCTTGGCCCGTGGCGCGGTGATCGAGATCAGGAGCGCGGCGGCGTCCGCGTCGTAGAGGTAGTTGACGGTCGAAAGCTGGGGCCTGCCGTCACGCTTGATGGTGGCCAGCGTGCCGAAGTTGCGGCCGGCGAGGATCGCGTAGAGCGCGGAGTCGGTCATGACTCCATCAAAGCAAAAGTGCAGCTCAGGGCGAACCGGACAAACATGCACGAATAAATGTGCTTGCATGCGGCAACTAAAGTGTCATCAGACACACCCGGTCACTTTCTCCTTGCGAAGCTCCTCCAAGAGGAACATCCTTGCTCAAGGCAACTAGTTGCAGTGACCAAGCAACCGGCGAGAGAGACCATCATGACACCCACGACACCCGGCACCAGGTCGAAGGCCGACCTCGACCTGGCCGACACCCTCGGGCACGAGCTCGTGCGGCTCGTGCGCCTGGTCAACCGGGCCAAGTCCCAGGTGTCCAAGCAGGGACCCGACGGCATCGAGCGGGCCGCGTACGCGATCCTCTTCTGCCTCATCCACGTCGGGCCCCAGCGGACCAGCAAGCTCGCCGAGTTCCTGCACTCCGAGATCTCGACCATCAGCAGGCAGTCGAGCTCCCTCGTCCAGCACGGGCTGGTCGAACGCCTGGCCGACCCCGAAGACGGCCGCGCCTGCCTGCTCGCACCGACCGCCGAAGGACTCCGGGTCTTCGAGGAGAACCGCAAGCAGCGGAACCAGTGGCTCGCCGAGGTACTCGGCGATTGGACCGACGCCGACCGGGAAACCCTCAACTCGCTGTTCCGACGGCTGAACAACGACATCGAAAAAACATCTCCACAGTTCGCCGATCCCGCATCGGCGTCTAAGGCCAAGGGGGCCTGAACAATGAGTACCGCAGTGGAAAGTCCGCCATCCGTTCACGAAGAGGGGCCCCGGCTCAGTCACCGTCAGATCGTCACGATCCTGATCGGCCTGATGTCGGGCATGTTCCTGGCGGCGCTCGACCAGACGATCGTGGGTACCTCGATCGTCCGCATCGCGAATGACCTCAACGGGTTCGACCTGCAGGCCTGGATCACCACGGCCTACCTGATCACCTCGACGATCGTCACCCCGATCTACGGCAAGCTGTCCGACATCTACGGGCGCAAACCGTTCTACATCGCGGCGATTTCGATCTTCCTCGTCGGTTCGATCGCTTCGGCGTTCGCGACGTCGATGTACGAACTGGCCGCGTTCCGCGCGATCCAGGGTCTCGGCGCCGGTGGTCTGATGTCGCTGGCGATGACGATCATGGGCGACATCGTGCCGCCGCGGGAACGCGCCCGCTACCAGGGCTACTTCCTCGCCGTGTTCGGTATCTCCACCGTGCTCGGCCCGGTGCTCGGCGGGTTCTTCGCCGACTTCGACAAGCTCGGCAGCGTCTTCGGCTACGACATCGCCGGCTGGCGCTGGGTCTTCCTGATCAACGTGCCGATCGCGATCGTCGCGCTGTTCGTCGTCGCGAAGGTGCTCAACGTGCCGCACCAGCGCCACGACCACAAGATCGACTGGTGGGGCGGGCTCGCGCTCGTCGTCGCCGTGGTGCCGTTCCTGATCGTCGCCGAGCAGGGCAACAAGTGGGGCTGGGGCTCGCAGAACGCGATCATCTGCTACATCATCGGCGCCATCGGCGTGGTGGCCTTCATCTTCATCGAGAAGCTGATGAAGGACGCGGCCCTGATCCCGCTGCGGCTGTTCAAGAACTCGACCTTCACGGTCGCGATCGTCGGCGGCATCATCGTCGGTGTCGCGATGTTCGGCGCGATCATGATGATCCCGCAGTACATGCAGGTGGTGCAGGAGTTCTCGCCGACCGAGTCGGGCCTGCTGATGATCCCGCTGATGGCGGGCATCATGAGCGGATCGATCATCTCGGGCCAGATCACCAGCAAGACCGGTCGCTACAAGGTGTTCCCGGTGGTCGGCACGCTGCTGATCGCGGCGGGCGCGTTCTTCTTCGCGCAGGTCGAGTACAACAGCGCGCTGTGGCACCCGCTGGTCGCGGCCGCGATCATCGGCCTCGGCCTCGGTGCCTGCATGCAGACGCTGATCATCGCGGTGCAGAACGCGGGCCCGCGCAGCGACATGGGCGTCTCGACAGCGTCGGCGACGTTCTTCCGGCAGATCGGTGGTACCGCGGGTGTCGCGGTGTTCCTGACGATCCTGTTCAACGTCCTGCCGGGCAACATCACCAAGGCGTTCGGCGGCAACCCGCCGAGCGGCCCCGGTGCCGCGGCGCTGGGTGACATCCAGTCCAACACGAGCGGTATCGCGAGCCTGCCCGAGGCCATCAAGACCCCGGTGCTGATCGGCTTCACCGAGTCGATCACCACGGTGTTCTACGTGGCGGGCGCGGTCGCGCTGCTGGCGACGCTGGTCCTGATGTTCATGAAGGAGATCCCGCTGCTCGGCGGCTCGGCCCCTTCGGCGGCTTCGGCTCTTGAAGGCGGCGAAGCTCTTCTCGAAGAGGAGGCCGCGCCTGCCGAGACGGCTTCCGAGAAGACCGTCGTGACCGCGCCCGTCGCTCCCGTCGAACCCGGCAAGCACGCGCTGACCAACGGGAACGGCAACGGCGTCCATCGGGCGGGGTCCGCGCAGATCAGCGGGCATGTCCGCCGGGACGACGCGACCAACGTCGCGGGGGCGGCGCTGACCCTGATCGACCACAACGGCAACCAGGTGGCGAGGACGCACACGAACGAGAACGGCGTGTACTCCTTCGCCGGCATCGTGGGCGGGCGGTACACGATCGTCGCCAGCGGTCGCTGGTTCCGGCCGGTCGCGGCGACGCTGACCGCGAGCGGCGCCGGGGTGCTGCGCCACGACGTCGAACTGGTCAGCACGATCCTGCTGAGCGGGGTCGCCCGCACCGACGGCGAGCGGGTCGTGCCGGACGCGCGGATCACCGTGCTCGACTCCTCGGGCGGCGTCGCCGCCGTGGCGAGGACCGACGCGGAGGGCAACTACACGGTCAGTGACCTGCCCGCCGGGACCTACACGGTGATCGCCAGCGGCTACCCGCCGGCCACCAGCCGGGTGGAGCTGCTGGGCGGCGACCAGGCCGAGCACGACGTCCGGCTGAGCTACGACCAGGCGCTGGACGAACTCGTGGAGCACTAGGCGCGAGTGTCATAAGGGGTCCCCATAGGGCGAAATTCGTCCCATGGGGACCCCTCATGTCATCCGGCGGGCGGTCACCCGAGACCAGTCGAAATCGCAGGGAAGGTCCGTTCATTTCATGGTTCGGCCGCGTGGGGTTCGCCGAGTACACGTAGGCTCGCGTCGTGAGTGAGGTGTACACCGAGGCCGCGAGCATCGGCGTGAGCTGGCTCGACACCGCCGGGCCCGTGCTCGTCTGGGTGATCGTGCTGAGCTTCATCTTCGTGGAGTGCGCGCTGATCATCGGGCTGTTCCTGCCCGGCGACTCCCTGTTGTTCGCGGCCGGAGTCGTCCTCGCGCAGCACGGCTCCGACCTGAACGCGTGGCTGCTGTCGGCCGCCGCGCTGCTCGTCGCGATCGTCGGCAACCAGGTGGGTTATTACATCGGCCGGGGCACGGGCACGAAACTGATCGCGCGACGCGGCGGCAAGGTACTGAACAAGCACAACCTCGACCGCGCCAGGAGCTTCCTCGATCGCAGGGGTTTCTTCGCCATCGTCGCCGCGCGCTGGATCCCGTGGATCCGCACGCTGGCGCCGCTCATCGCGGGGGCCGCGCGGATGGATCCGCGCCGGTTCGCGCTCGCGACAGCGCTCGGCGGGCTGCTCTGGGTGCCGACTCTGGTGCTGCTCGGCTACTACGGCGCCGGTCTGCTGGACCAGCTGCCGTGGGTCAAGACGGCGGCCTTGTGGATCAGCGTCGCGTTCTTCGTGGTGGGCACGGCTTACGGCGTGCTCCGCTACCGCCAGGAGATGCGGCGCCCCGCCGAAGACGTCGAAGACCGCGCGACGACCTGAACCTCCGTGTCGTCCGTTCACACACGTGTGTCGTCCGTCTGATCACGCGTGTCGTCCATCGTCGACCATCACCGGACGGCAGCCCCCGCGCTACCAGCGATTCACCGCTCGCCTCTCGTGATCAAACGGACGACACGCGTGATCCGATGGACGACACGTGTGATCAGGCGGCGAGCACGGCTTAAACCTCGGGATCGGCCCAGATCTCCAGCTGGATCCCGTCCGGGTCACGGAAGACGATGACCGACGAGCCTTCCAAGGTCCGCGATCCCTTCGACGGCGAGTAAACGACGCCGTACTCCGAGAGCCGCGCTTCCCACTCCGCCAGCTCCGACCGCGAAGAGACCTTGAACGCCACGTGGTCCAGACCTGTCCGCCGTTCGTCGAACCGCGGCCGCTCGGTGTCCTGGTGCTCGACGAGAACCACCGCGAAACCCTCGCTCGGCGACCGCAGCACGACCTTCCGCAGCCCCGTTTCCGGGTCTTCGCGACGCGTGAACTCCTCGAGTTCGAGGACGCGGGCGTACCAGGGCACGCTCCGGTCCACATCGGTCACTGTGAGTGCCAGGTGGTGCACAGACATGAGCTTGGACATCGGGGATGACCGTCCTGATCAAGAAGCTTGGGGGCGCCACCAGGGTGACACAGGCGTCTGGGGCCACGAGGTGATCCGCCGACTTCCCACATGAATCGTGATATCCGCCGGGAAAGGGTGTTAAAAAGTGGCTGAACCGCACGCGGACCCGATATCGCCTCGTGACCGCCTCGTGGCCCTGGGTGTCAACGCCCTCCGCCGACGGTCAGCACCGTCCCGGTGGTGTACGACGCGGCGGGGGAAAGAAGCCACAGCACGGCTTCCGCGACCTCACCGGGTTCGCCCGCCCGTCCCATCGGGATGGTCGGGGCGATCCGGTCCATGCGATCGGGCATCCCGGCCGCCGCGTGCAGTCCGGTGTGGATCATCCCCGGCGCGACCGCGTTGACCCGGACGGATTCCTTGGCGACTTCCTGTGCCACGCCGTAGGTCATCGTCTCGACGGCCGCCTTGGTGCCCGCGTAATGGACCCATTCCCCGGGCGAGCCGGTCCGCGCGGCGGTGGAGGACAACGTCACGATCGCGCCGCCCTCGCCGCCGTACCGGGTGGACATGCGGCGGATGCCCTCGCGGACGCACAGGAAGACGCCCGTGACGTTGACGTCCACCACCCGGCGGACGACGTCGACCTCGTATTCGTCGAAGCGGCCCGGGGTGTTGCCGGTGATGGCCGCGTTCGCGACCACCCCGGCGAGCGGGCCGAGCGCGACGGCGGCGTCGAACAGGGCCACCACGTCGTCTTCGGACGCGACGTCACCGCGCTGGGTGATCGCTTGGACGCCGTGCTCACGGACACGCGAAGCGACGTCTTCGGCCGCTTCGGCGTCACCCGCGTAGTTGACGACGACGTCGTAACCGCGCGCGGCGGCCAGTTCGCAGACCGCCGCGCCGATGCCCTTGCTGCCGCCCGTGACGACGAGAACCCCACTCATATGGCGAAGTTGACCAGCGGGAGGTTCTCGAGGACCAAGTCGGCCCGGCCGCTCGTGGACGCGATCAGATCGGCGTTGCGCTGGTCGGAACCGAGGGCACGGCGACGCGCGTCGACCAGCGAACGGCCGTAGCGGCGGTGCCGTGAGACGAGCCGCTCGATGCGCTCGGGCTCGTCCGGCGCGAGGAACCAAGACTCGGCGAGGATCGGCTTCACCCCGCTCCACGGGTCGTCCTGCATGAGCAGGTAGTTACCCTCGGTGATCACCAGCGGGACGTCCGGCGTGACCGCGACGGCGCCGGCGATCGGCTCCTCGATCTCCCGGCGGAACTCGGGCGCGTAGACGGTCTCGCGGCCTTCGGCGAGCCTCCGCAGCAAGTGCACGTACCCGGCCGCGTCGAAGGTGTCCGGCGCGCCCTTGCGCTCCACCCGGCCGAGGCGCTGCAACTCCACCTGCGCCAGGTGAAAGCCGTCCATCCCGACCACGGCCGCCCTCGTGCCCAGCGCCTTCGCGAGGCCCCAGGCCAGCGTGGTCTTGCCGGACGCGGGGGCGCCGACGATCCCGAGCACGCTGCGCTGTCCCGGCTTCGCCAGCGCCTGGGCCCTGCTCAACAGGTCCTCGAACACCGGAGGCATGGCGGTCATGACTGTCCTTCTCCCATCTTCGCGACCGCGGCCGTCCACGACCTCGGTCCTTCATGCCGCACCCGTTCGGCGGCCACCTCGTTGGCGAACGCGATCCAGCCCGGGACGTCCCCGGTGTCCCTGGCGACCGCGTACGCGAAAGCTCCGTGCCAGACGTCGCCCGCGCCCAGCGTGTCACGCGCCCGGGTGACGGGAACGGGGACCGCACCGGATCCGTCCGCCGTCGACCAGCGCACCGGATCGGGGCCCGCGGTCGTGATGACCACCGGCACACCGTGCTCGCGCGGGTCTTCCCCGCGGTACAGCGAGGAGCACGCCGCGACGTCGACGAGCGGCAGGAGTTCGGGGAAGACCGGCTTCCAGCTCCCGGCGTCGAGCACCACCGGCACGTCGCGCTCCCGCGCCCAGCGCGCGACGGCCAGGGCGACCTCCGGATGGTGCCCGTCCAGGAGTACACACCCGGGCATTTCGTCCTCTGAATGCGGTAATTGCGCGTGCAAGGACCGCATCGAGAGGACGAAACGCGAGGAAGCGTGGGCGTTGCGCGAGACGACGGTGCGCTCGCCGTCGGAGTCACGGACGGTGATGGCGCTGATGGCGGGCGGATCGGGCCGTCCGGGATCGAGGTCGACCAGGTCGACGCCGTGCGCTTCGAGGTCGGCGCGGGCGAGTGCCGCCAGCGGATGCGCGCCGGCGACCGTCAGCAACGTCGCCCCGGCGCCGAGCGCGGCCACGGTCACCGCCGCGTTCGTCGCCGGCCCCCCGGCGGCGACGTCCATCGACAGCGAACGCACCTTTTCGCCCGGCGCCGGTATCTCGGCGACGCGCTGAACCTGGTCGACGGTGCACAGGCCCGCCAGCAGCACTTTCACTAGCATCGAAGTACTTTTTCCCGCTGAGATGCCATCAGCTCAGTCCAGTGTGGACGGCCGAGGCGACTTCTTCGACTTCGCCGTTCTCACCGATCTTCAGCGCACCCGTGAGCAGGCCGACGACCTGGTTCATAGTGTGCGTCTTCGGCGAGACGACCGCGACTCGCTTTCCGAGGCGGTGCACGTGGATGCGGTCGGCGATGTCGAACACGTGCGGCATGTTGTGGCTGATCAGCACCACCGGCAAGCCGCGTTCGCGGATCCGGTTGATCAGGTCCAGGACCTTGCCGGATTCGGCGACGCCGAGCGCGGCGGTGGGCTCGTCCATGATCACCGCCTTGGTGCCGAAAGCGGCCGCCCGCGCGACCGCGACACCCTGGCGCTGCCCGCCGGACAGTGTTTCCACCGGTTGCGTGATGGACTTGATGTTGATGCCGAGTTCGTCCAGGATCCGCTGCGCGTCGGCCCTCATGGTCGCGGTGTCCAGTTTCCTGAACAACTGTCCGAAGAGGTCCTTTCGCCGCTTTTCCCGGCCCAGGAACATGTTCGACGCGATGTCGAGCGCGGGCGCGACGGCGAGATCCTGGTACACCGTCTCGATCCCGTAGTGGCGAGCGTCCAAAGGGGACTTGAAGTGCACGGCCTGACCGTCCACTTTGATCTCACCGGCGTCCGGGATCACCGCTCCCGAAAGGGCTTTGATGAGGCTCGATTTCCCGGCGCCGTTGTCGCCGACGACGGCGAGCACCTCACCGGGGAACAGTTCGAAGTCGGCGCCGTCGATCGCGGTGACCCGGCCGTAGCGTTTGACCAGTCCCTGAGCGGACAACGTGGGCGTCGTCATGACTGCTGCCTCCTCGCGAACCGGTCGACGCAGACCGCGCCGATGAGCAGGGCGCCGGTGGCGACGTCCTGGTAGAGCGCGTCGACGCCGAGCTGGGTCAAGCCGGACCGCAGGACCGCGACGACCAGCGCGCCCATCATCGTGCCGAGTACGGAACCCCGGCCGCCGAACAGGCTCGCGCCGCCGAGCACCACCGCGGTGATGGAGTCGAGGTTGCCGAGCTGGAACGCGTTCGGGTCGGCGTTCGGCACCCGGCCGAGCGCCTGCCAGGCGGCGATCCCGACGATCACACCCGCGACGATGTACACCGAAAGGATCGTGCGGTTGACCTTGATCCCGGACAGCCGCGCGGATTCCGGCGCGTTGCCGACCGCGTAGACGTGCTTGCCCCACGGCGTCCGCGTGAGCGCGTACCAAAGTCCCAGATACATCAGCAAGGCGAGCGTCATGCCGTAGGTGATCGGGATGCCGCCGAACAGGTACCGCCGGGTGCCGAGCCACTTCAGCAGCGAGTCGGCGACCGGGACGGCCTGGCCGCTCGCGAACAGTTTCGCGGCCGCGGTGAGCACCGTGAGCAGGCCGAGCGTGACGATGAACGGTGGCAGTTTGATCCGGGTGACCAGCGAACCGGTGACCATGCCGATCACCACCGTCGCCACGATTCCCAGCAGCAGCGCCCAGATCCCGGAGACGCCGCCGACCACGAGCTTCGCCATGATCAGCGTGGCGAGGACCATCGCGGCCGCGTTGGCCAGGTCGATGCCCGCGGTCAGGATGATCAGCGTCTGCCCGAGCGCGAGCGTGCCGACCACCAGGGACTGTTGCACCACAAGGGAAAGGTTGTCGAGGTCGAGGAAGGTGTCCGTCGACAGTGAGAACACCACGATCGCGACGAGCAGGGCCAGCGCGGGCCCGACGGCGGGCGCGCGGAGGAAGAACTCACCGATCGTCGGCCGCTCGTTGCCTTTGAGGGTCGCCGTGCTCATTTCGTCCCCCAGCAGTTCTCGAGGCCCCACTTGGTGTCCTGGCTTTCCACGCCCGGGATCGGCTTGTCCGTGATCACCGCTGATCCGGTGTTCACGAACCCGCTCGGTTTCTTCCCGGTCTTGGCGTACTCGATGGCGGCGAGGACGCCCTGCTCGGCCATCTTCTTCGGGAACTGCATGACCGTGGCGGCGTACTGGCCGTCGCGCACGTTCTTGACGCCTTCGCAGCCGCCGTCGATCGAGCCCATCACGAGCTGGTTCACCAGCCCGCGGGCCTGGAGCGCGGCGTAGGTGCCGCGGCCCATCGGCTCGTTCATCGTGTAGACGGCGTTGATGTCGGTGGTGCGCTGCAACAGGTTCTCCACGCCCTGCTGAGCCAGGCTCTGGTCGCCGTTCGCGGGCGTCTTGCCCTTGATCTCCGGCGACGCGTCGGTCAGCCCGATGCCCTTGAGGAACCCGGTGTGCCGCTGGGTGTCCACTGTGGATCCGGCGGTGCCGTCCACCATGAACAGCTTCGGCGGCTTGCCCGCGAGGGCGGCTTTGACGTACGCCCCCTGCTGACGTCCGGCCTCGAAATTGTCCGTGGCGAAGGTGGCGTCGACGGCGGTGTCCGGTTCGGTCGCCGTGTCGAGCGCGATGACCAGCACGCCTGCCTTGCGGGCGCGGTCGATGGCGTCGAGGACGCCGGTCGAGGAACTCGGCGTGATCAGGATGGTGTTCGCACCCTGCTGCATGAGGTTCTCGATGGCCCGGACCTGGCCGTCGTTGTCACCGTCGAACTGGCCGGCGAGCGCGCTGAACTCCGCGCCGTTCGCCTCGGCCGCGGCTTTGGCGGCCGCTCTCAGTTCGACGAAGTAGGGGTTGGTGTCGGTCTTGGTGACCAGGCCGACCTTGGCCTTGCCACCACCGCCTGCCTTCGATCCGCCACCCCAGTGGCGTTCGACGGTGCACCCGGCCGAGGTCACCGCTAACGCGGCGGCCATGGCGAGCGCGGCGAGACGTCGCTGTCTCATGGGGATGCCCTCCCATTCCAGGCTGTCCGTGATGGACCGGAAGGTAGACAGGGTTATGCTCACTCGCAAGCGTTTGCGCAAACGCTTGCCAGCTGACATTCACCGAGGAACGTTGATGCCGCCGTCTCGCTCGTCCCGCCCCACCCAACGCGACATCGCCGAGCTGGCGGGAGTCTCGATCACCACCGTGTCCCATGTGGTCAACGGGACGAGAGCGGTGGCCGAAGAGACCAAACTGGCGGTCCTCCGCGCGATCGAGCAGACCGGCTACACCGGCGACGCCATCGCCCGCTCGCTGGTCACCGGCGGGACGCGGTCGATCGGCGTCGCGATCTCCCTGATCGCGAACCCGTACTTCGCCGTGCTGATCCAGGCGATCGAGCGCGAAGCCGCGTTGGCCGGGTACACGGTCTTGCTGGCGGACACGCACAACACCGTCGACACGGAGCGTGAGACCGTCCGGACACTGCGTTCCCGCCGGGTCGACGGGCTGCTGATCACGCCATCGCCCGGCGACGGTTCGGTGATCGGGGAGCTCGTGTCGCTCGACGTCCCGACCGTGCTCATCGACAGGCTGTCCACGCGTACCGACGTCGACCAGGTGGGCGCGGAGAACATCCAGTCGACGTCCGCGCTGACGGCGCATCTCGCGTCGCTCGGGCATCAGCGGATCGGCATGATCAGCGGCACCGCCGGGCTGAGCACCAGCGAGGAGCGGATCCTCGGCTACCGGCTCGGCCTCGGCCGCTCGGGACTGACCTGGTCGGAGGACCTGGTCGCGTGCGGGCAGTCTTCGCAGGCGGGCGGGGCTCTCGCGCTCAGCACGCTGCTCGCGCTGCCGTCGCCGCCGACGGCGCTGGTGGTCGCCAACGACACCATGATGGTCGGCGTCCTGCACGAGTTGCGGAAACGCGGCCTGCGCGCCGGGATCGACCTGCCGGTGGTGGTCTACGACGACGTCGAGTGGGCCGATCTGGTCGATCCGCCGCTGACCACGATGGCGCAGCCGATCGAGGAGATCGGCACACAGGCGGTGCGTCTGCTGCTGGCCCGGATCAACGATCCCGCCCGCAAGGCCCAGACGATGCGGATTCCGCCTACGCTCCGCCACCGCGCGTCCTGCGGATGCGCTCTCGTTCACTCACATTGATGATTGTTGGGAGACTTTCCGGTCTCGCCGCCGGGCGACGCTCCGTCAGCCGTTACCGTCATTCAGGCTCGGATGAAGGCATGGAGCGATGACCGCATTGTCCCCGGCGTTACCCCTGTGGGATGACACCCCTGTCACCCACCGGTTCGGGGTGGCCATGGCGATGCACGCGAACCCCTACTCGGGGGAACTCGTCCGCGCCATCCGCCGCGCCGCGCGTCGTCACGGCTGCGAAATCACCCTCGCCGACACCGGCGACAGCGTCTCCGAGGAAGCCGCGGTCATCCGCGCGCTGCGGGCCGACCGCGTCGACGGTGTCCTGCTCGTCCCGGCGGCCGGCGACGAAGCGGTGATCAACGGGCTGGTCCGGATGGGTGTGCCGACCGTGCTCGTCGACCGGATGGCGGGGCGCAACGACGTCGACCAGGTCGGCTCCGAGAACATCCAGGCCGTGTGCGCGCTCGTGCGGCACCTCGCCGGGCTGCGGCACCGCAAGATCGGCTTCATCTCGGGCGAAGAGGACATGGCCACCCACGAGGAACGGGCGCTGGGCTACCGGCTCGGCCTCGGCCGCTCGGGGATCCGTTGGACGTCGCAGCTGGTCGCGTGCGGTCAGTCGACCCCGGGCGGGGCGGCCGCCGCGACCGCGAAACTGCTCGACAGCTGGCCGTCGCCGACGGCGCTCGTGGTGGCGAGCGAGGCGATGATGATCGGCGTCCAGTACGAGGCGCACCGGCTCGGCATCCGGATCGGGCGCGACCTCGCGATCGTCGGCTACGGCGACATGGAGTGGGCGGGCCAGGTGACCCCGGCGGTGACCACGATGGCGCAGCCGATCGAGGAGATCGGGCGCAAGGCCGTCGAACTCCTGCTGGCCCGGATCACCGACCCTGAGCGACGACCCGAATCCGTACGGCTCGCACCGCGCTTCATACACCGTCAGTCGTGCGGCTGCTGAGTCACAACCCGCTGGTCAGAACGCCGCCGCCGGGTGAAGATGGCGGAATGACCGACCTGTGGACCGTGCACACCGCCGACCTCGAAGCAGGCGTGCTCGCCGCGGCACGCGCTCTGCTGGACGACGCTTTCGAGGGCGATTTCAGTGACCACGACTGGGAGAACGCCCTCGGCGGCATGCACACGCTGGTGTGGGAGAGCGGCGAGCTGATCGGACACGCGTCACTGGTCCAGCGACGGCTCGTGCACGACGGGCGGGCCCTCCGGACGGGTTATGTCGAGGCGGTCGCCGTCCGGTCGGATCACCGGCGGCGCGGGCACGGCGCCGCGATGATGGACGCGCTGGAGCGGGTCCTGCGGAAGGCGTACGACCTCGGGGCGCTCTCGGCGTCCGAGGACGCCCTGGAGTTCTACGCTTCGCGCGGCTGGCTGCTGTGGCGCGGTACTTCGTCGGCCATGACGCTTTCGGGCGTGAAGGCGACGAAGGAGGACGACGGGTCGATCCACGTGCTGCCGGTGGGGGTCACGCTGGACCTGGACGGGGAGATCACCGCTGATTGGCGCTCCGGCGACGTCTGGTGACCCGCGTTTAGTCCTCTGGATGCGGTAGTTGCACACGCAAGTACCGCATCCAGAGGACTAAACGCGTTGGTTGAGTGCCGCCGCCACCCTGCGCACCATCGCACGAGGGTCGGCGTAGAGCTCTTCTTTGGTGATGACGACGAACTCCCAGCCCTCGGCCTCTATCAACGCCCGCCGTCGCGCGTCCAGCCGTGGTTGTTCCCCTTCGAGGTGCCAAGCGCCGTCGTATTCGATGGCGAGCTTGGCCTCGCGGATCGCGAGATCGAGCCGGCCGTGGAACCGGGTCCCGCTGTACACCTCGACCTGTGGCTCCGCCTCGATCCCGTGGATCCTCAACCACACCCTGACCTCGGACTCCGGGACGGACTCCGCGCGCCCGTCCGAGAGGTCCAAGGCCTGACGCGCCCGGACGATCCCGTTGTCGTGCCTGGTTCGCAAGTACTCGTCGAGTGTCTCCCTGTCGATGAATCCGGCTCGGAGCAGGACATCCAGGAAACCGACGACACGGGCGAGGGAGCGCCGAAGCCGGGTATCGGTCAGGATGTCCATCGTCATCCGCGCCGGTGTCGCGATGAGGCCGTCCCTCCATGGCTCGAAGTCCTGGCCGAGCAGCCTGGTCCGGCGGAGCTGCGTTCCGCGCAGACTACGGAAGCCCTTCACCTCGGGCACCACGAATTCCACCAGGTCGTTCTCGGCCGAGAACGGGAATCCACGCACCGTCGCGGCCGAGCATCCGGTCAGCACCGCACCGTCGGGTACGACGAGGATCGCGGCCTTGCAGCGCAGTTCGTGATCTCGAGGAATGCCTATCGGGGCGTAGACGTCCTGGAAGAGCCGGTTGTACGGCCCCGAGCGGAGCTGGGCACGAGTGAGGTCTCCTTCGCTGACGGCCCGGCTGCCCACGAAGGGGCCGGTGAAATCGGAGGTCGTCGCGTACTGGTTTCTGGGCACGCTCCGACGATGACATCCGCTCACGGCACCACTCGGGCACCAAGATCATCTTCGGCTCATCTGTCCACAACGTCCCGAACCCTGTGGACTACCGCGTTTAGTCCTCTGGATGCGGTAGTTGCACGCGCAAGTACCGCATCCAGAGGACTAAACGCGGTGGTCCAGGGTGGCGGCGGCTTCGAGGAGCATCCACGCGCTCACCTGCACGGAAAGGTCACGTTCAGGGGCGTCCGGGGCGAGAGGCAGCGAAGGCGCCGGAGTCGCCCAGTCGGCGCTGAACAGCGGCCCGTGCGGCGTCTCGGTGGCACCGCTCCAGCACGCTTCGGCCGAATGCAGGACCAGGTCGCGCGCCACCCCGCTGGGCAGCGCGGGCGCCGCGAGCGCCAGGTAGCGCGCCAGGATCCCGGCGAACAGGCCGCCGTCGCCGTCGCCCTGTCCCCGGATCACGCCGTTCGGCGCGACATGCTCCGCGACCGCGTGGATCGTGTGCTCCACTCTGTCCATTTCGGACAATTCGAGGCAGGCGCCGAGGTAAACCCCTTGGCAGTACGTGAAGATGTGCTTGACCAGCTCACCGGATCCGACGCGCAGGCCGTCCCAGACGAGTCCGCTCTCCGGGTCGACGAGCCGCTCGGTCATCCAGCCGGTCAAGCCCGCAGCGTGCTCCTCGGCGCCTTCGCGAGCGTGGAAGATCGCCGCCGGGCCGTTCGCGGGCGCGTTCTTGAAGTCGTCGCCGACGCGCCACCAGATCCCGCCGCCCGTGTCGTCGGTCCAGCCTTCGCGCAGCCGTGAGCTGATCGCCTCCAGCCCGCCGCGGACGTCCAGCCCGAGGTGCCCCACGCGTTGCAGCGCGAGGCCGAGCCAGGCGATGTCGTCGTAGTAGTCGTTGATCCACTTGCCGAAGTTGCGCAGCCGCAGTGATGCCACGAACCGGTCGATCAGCTTCAGCCGCTCCGGCGAAGGATCCCGCAACTGCGCGTCGACGAGGGTGTCCAGCAGGTGCGCCTGCCACCAGTAGTTCCAGTGCCAGTGGACGCGCTGACTCACCGAAGGCGGCCAGCCGCTGCGGCCAAGCGCGGTCCCGGGCAGCCCCCACACCCGGCGCAGATGCCTGTCCCGGACCGCGCGTTCGGCGGCCCCGGCCCGGTCGGCGAGTGCGGTCATCGCGTCATCATCCCTTGCCCGCTGACATACCGCTCAGTATGTTGAGACGGTCCCCGACCTCGCGAGGTGCTTCATGACCACGGCGCACGTGACCTGCCCGCTCTGCGAAGCCACCTGCGGCCTGGAGGTGACGATCGACGAGAAGAGCCTGATCACCCGGATCCACGGCGACCGCGAGGACGTCTTCTCGCAGGGGTACATCTGCCCGAAGGGCGCGTCGCTCGGCGCGCTGCACCACGATCCGGACAGGCTCACCGCGCCGCTGGTCAAACGGGACGGCGAGTTCGTCGAGGTCACCTGGGACGAGGCCTTCGCCGAGATCGACCGGCGCCTCCGGCCGATCATCGACGAGCACGGCAAGAACTCCGTCGCCGTCTACTCCGGCAATCCGACGGTGCACAACGCGGCGCTCGTGCTCTACGGCCGTGTGTTCTTCAAAGCCTTGGGCACCAAGAACTTCTACACCGCGACCACGGTCGACCAGATGCCGAAGCACTTCTCCTCCGGCTATCTCTTCGGCGACCCGCAGACCATCCCCGTCGCCGACCTCGACCGCACTGAGCACCTGCTCATCCTGGGCGCGAACCCGCTGGTGTCCAACGGAAGCCTGATGACCGCCGCCGACACCCGCGGCAGGCTGCGCGGGATCCAGAAGCGCGGCGGCAAGATCGTCGTCCTCGATCCGCGCCGCACCCGCACCGCGCAGCTCGCCGACGAACACCACGCGATCCGGCCCGGCACCGACGCTCTGTTCCTGTTCGCGCTGGTCAACGTGCTGTTCGCGGAGAATCGGGTCACGCCCGGTGAGCATGTCGACGGCGTCGACGAGGTTCGCGCGCTCGCGGACCCGTTCACGCCCGAGGCTGTCGCGCCCGCGACCGGGATCGAAGCCGCCGAGATCCGCCGCATCGCCCTCGACCTCGCGGACGCCGAGCGCGCGGCGGTCTACGGCCGGATGGGGACGACGACCCAGTCCTACGGGACCATCGCGAGCTGGCTGGTCGACGTCGTCAACGCGCTCACCGGCAACCTCGACCGCGAAGGCGGCGTGATGTTCCCGCTGCCCGCCCTCTGGCGGCCGCGGCGGTCTTCGCCGTTCACCAGCGGCCGCTGGACGAGCCGGGTGCGCGGGTATCCCGAGGTGCTCGGCGAGCTGCCGGTGGCCACGCTCGCGGACGAGATCGAGACGCCCGGCGAGGGTCAGGTCCGGGCGCTGGTGACCATCAGCGGCAATCCGGCGCTGAGCACGCCCAACTCCGCTCGGCTCACGGAAGCGTTGCGGCAGCTGGACTTCATGGTCTCGCTCGACGTGTACCTCAACGAGACCACCCGGCACGCCGACGTCATCCTGCCCGGACCGTCACCGCTGGAACGGCCGCACTACGACGTCGCGTTGTACGCGCTCGCCGTACGGAACGTCGCGAACTGGACGCCGCAGCCGCTCGAAACGGACCTGCCTCAGGAGTGGGTCACCCTGCTGCGGATGGCCGGGATCGCGGCGGGCCAGGGTCCGGACGTCGACGTCGCCGCCTTCGACACGATGGTCGCGGGCGAGACGGCGCGGCGCACCGGCGTCGACCTGTCGCTCACCGAAGGACGCACGGGGCCGGCGCGGATGATCGACCTGATGCTGCGCGGCGGACCGTACGGCCTGAAACTGGCCGACCTCGAAGCCGCCCCGCACGGTATCGACCTCGGCGCGCTGAAGCCGCGGCTGCCGGAGGTGCTCACCACCGCGAGCGGGAAGGTCGAGCTGGCGCCGGACGCGATCACGAAGGACGTCCCCCGGCTGCGCGCGGAGCTGGACAAGGCGCCCGACGCCCGCCTGCTGCTGATCGGACGGCGGCACCTGAGCTCGAACAACTCGTGGATGCACAACCTGACGCCGCTGGTGCGCGGCGGGAACCGGTGCACCGTCCAGGTGCATCCGGACGACGCCTCCCGCCTCGGGCTGACCGACGGCGGGCTCGCGGCGGTGACGTCGCGGGCCGGGAAGCTGGAGGCTCCGGTGGAGGTCACGGCCGACGTCCGGCCCGGCGTGGTGAGCATGCCGCACGGCTGGGGGCACGACCTCGACGGCACGCGCACGAAGGTCGCCACGGCGCACGCCGGGGTCAACTCGAACCTGGTCGCCGACGAGACCCTGCTCGACGTCCCGTCGGGGAACGCCGTCCTGAACGGGATCCCGGTGGAGGTCGTGCCGGCGTAGGCCGCGTTTCGTCCTCTGAATGCGGTACTTGCGTGTGCAACTACCGCATTCAGAGGACGAAACGCGAGGGGGCTACCAGGCCTTGGCGAGGTCGGCGTGCTGCCGGACCCAGGCGTGCATGACGATCCCGGCGGCGACACCGGCGTTGATCGAACGGGTCGTGCCGAACTGCGCGATCGAAACGACCAGCGACGCGGTCTTCTGCGCCTCGGCCGACAACCCGGGCCCCTCCTGACCGAACAGCAGGACACACTCGCGCGGCAGCTCCGCTGTCTCGACGGGCTGCGAGCCGGGGGTGTTGTCGACGGCGACGACGGCGAGGCCTTCCGCGGCGGCGAAGGTCAGCAGCCCGTTGACGTCCTCGTGGTGGAGAAGGTGCTGGTAGCGGTCGGTCACCATGGCGCCGCGCCGGTTCCAGCGCCGCCGCCCGACGATGTGCACGGCGGCCGCGGCGAACGCGTTCGCCGTCCGGACCACGGTGCCGATGTTGTGATCGTGCTGGAAGTTCTCGATCGCCACGTGGAACGGATGCCGCCGCGAGTCCACATCGGACACGATGGCCTCGCGCCGCCAGTAGCGATACGGGTCGACGACGTTGCGGCGGTCGCCATTGGCCAGGAGTTCCGGGTCGTAGCGCTCGTCCGCGGGCCACTCGCCTTCCCACGGGCCGACGCCGACCTCTTCCCGCGCCACCCATTCGGTGGGGCCGGCCTCTTCCGACTGAGTCACCGGGTGATTGTCACTCAGCCCATGCTGACGCGGTGCGCCGGTGCGTCCCCGTCGTGGTGGCGGTGACGCCAGCGCTGGTACGTGCCGACGTAGGAGATGATCACCGTCGCCATCGCGATCACGGCGACGAGCGGCAGCGACGAGCGCGGGAACACGGTGTCGTAGAGGTAGTAGGCGTTGAAGCCGCCGGGCAGATCGCCGAGGCCCTGCTGGTGCCGGAAGAAGTTCTCGGCGGCCGTCAGCGGGCACGGCCACGGGAAGACGTTGACGAGAACACCCCATGCGGCGAAGAACACATGCACGAAGATCACCTTCGGCCACCGCCACGCGAGAAAACCACCGAATCCGATGAACATCAGCGCGAAAATGTGCACCGCGACTGTCACGTTCGCCAGGAAACCCGCCACCTCAAGCCCCCTTTCACACCCCTACCAGCGACGTTACCCCTCTCACCTTGAGAAACGCTCACGAAAAAAAGGGGCATCCTCCGTTCGCACACGGAGGATGCCCCCTTAGGGCTGAGGTAATCAGGACAGACCGAGGTCGTCCTTGTTCAGGATGTAACGGTATTCGAGGCCTTCCTTCTCGATGGCCTCGCGCGCTCCGGTGTCCCTGTCGACGACGGTCGCGACGCCGACCACGTTCGCGCCCGCCTCGCGCAGCGCCTCGACGGCGGTGAGCACGCTGCCGCCGGTGGTCGAGGTGTCCTCGACGGCCAGCACGCGCTGCCCTAGCACCTCGACGCCTTCGATCCGGCGCTGCATGCCGTGCGCCTTGGCGCCCTTGCGGACCACGAACGCGTCGAGCACGACACCGTCGGTCGCCGCGGAGTGCAGCATGGCCAGCGCCACCGGGTCCGCGCCGAGGGTCAGGCCGCCGGCGGCGACGTAGTCCCAGTCGTGGGTGAGCTGGCGGAGCAGCTTCCCGATCAGCGGGGCGGCCGCGTGATGCAGCGTCGCCCGCCGGAGATCGATGTAGTAGTCGGCTTCCTTGCCGGAAGACAAGGTCACCTTGCCGTGCACGACGGCGAGTTCGCCGACCAGTCTCGCCAGTTCGAGTTTCGCCGCTTGATCCAACCCGGGGTACGCCACGGCCGAGAGTCTTACACACGGCCTGTGGCGCACCGCCGGGGTGTTTCCCACGGAGCCGGTCCGGTGAGTCGTGAACGCACCCCCGATGTGGCATTGGGGACACTCAACGTCCCCAATGCCACATTGGGGGCGGCTGCTCTCCCTTCGCCGGCGACCCACGGCCGGCCAAGCGAAACCGCCGGCTCGGTCCGGTGAGTCGTGAGCGGCAAGTGACGTTCCAAGCGATTTGCCACTCACTCAGTCACTGCCGGACGTCGCCGAGTCCACGGCCGGGCCCCGGGTCGCCAACCAGGCCGGGACCAGGGTCGCCACCAGCGCGAGCGCCGCGGCGAGCCCGATGATGGACAGGTAGATCAGCGGGGAGCCCATCGGCAGCAGAGAATCGGCCGCCACCAGGCAGAACGGGACGATGGAGCCCGCCGCGACGACGGTGCCGAGCACGATCCCGGTCAGCGCGACGAGTCCGCCTTCGAAGCCGGCCATCCGCAGCACCTGCGCCCTGGTCGAACCCGTGAGCCGCTGGAGGCCGAACTCGCGGCGCCGTCGCACGGTCGCCATCACCAGCGTGTTGGCGACCGAGATCACCGTGTAGGCGATGATCATCCCGACCAGCAGGTAGTTGACCCACGCGCCGACGGCCTGGTCCTTGTCGTGCGCCGCGATGAGCGCGCTCCGGTCGCCGACGAACACCGGCAACCCGGCCGTCGCCTCGCGAAGCCGTTCGGTGAGCGCCGCCGGATCGACGTCCGGGGCGGCCCGGACCAGCAGCTGCGGGGCGAGTCCGGCGGTGGTGTGCGGGGCGAGCAGATCGGCCGGGAACAGCAGGCTCTCGAAGCCGCGGCGCTGGCTGGTCACCGCGACGACCTCGACGTCGACCGGAGTGCCGTCACCGAGCCTCAGGCTCACCGTGTCGCCGACGCCGCGGTCGAAGTCCTTCGCGTAGACGTCGGGGAGCGCGACTGTCCTGCCGGTCAGCGCCTTCAGGTCGCCCTGGGTCACCTTGGTGTCGATCGTCGCGTTCGCGCCGGACGCGGTGAGGCCGATCGCCGGGCGTCCGTCGTCGGAGGAGTCGTACGGCACTTCGAGGAACACGCTGCTGGTGACGTATTCGGACGCTCCGGCGACACCGGGGACGGCCTGGATCCGCTGGACGAGGTCCGGGGACAGCCCGCCCGCCGCGGATCCGATCACCGCGTCGGCGCGGACGTCCTCGGTGAAGGCCTGGTTGGCCAGCTCCTGCTGGGTGGTCTGGAGGTAGATGTTGGCGGTCGCGATCCCGACGGCGAGCATGATCGGGGTGACGGCGCCCGCCGCGCGGACGATCCCGGCCCGGGTGTTGAGCACGGCGAGCCGGGCGTCGATGCCGCCGAGCAGGCGCATCGGCCACTGGAGGATCGCGGTCGTCACCTTGGCGACGCCGGGGGTGATCATCGCGACGCCGATCGCCCAGAGGATCACCGCGGGTCCGGCGGTGCTGGCCGCGATCGGACCGGTCATCACCGCGACGGTCACGATGGCCAGCGCGGTGCCACCGCCGAAGCAGAGGGCCGCGACCACGAACCGCGTCGGGGTCAGCCAGCGGCGGGTGACCGCGGCCTCGGCGAGCGCCTCGGTCGGCCGGATCTTCCCGGCGCGGCGGCCGGCCACGAAGGCGGCGATGAACACCGCGAGCATCGCGGCGCCCGCGCCGACGACGGCGGGCAGCCAGCCCTGGTAGAACCGCAGAACCGCGGGGGCGACGCCGTTTTCGACGAGCTGTCCGAAGAGCCATTCGCCGAGGAACGGGCCCAGTACGGCGGCGAGCGCGGTCGCGAGCAGGCCGACGACCAGCGCCTCGCCGAGCACCATGCGCCGGAGCTGACGCGGGGTCGTGCCGATCGCCCGCATCAGGGCGAGTTCACGGGAACGCTGCTGGGTGGACAGGCTCAGCGTGCTAGCGACGACGAACATCGCGACCATCACCGAAAGCCCGCCCGCCACTCCGGCGATGACGATCAGGTTGGTCCCGCTCGTATCGGCCTCGGGGAACTCCGCGACACCGCGGTCGATCCCGGTCAGGACGTTCGCGCCTGTCGCGACCTCGGCGACCTTCGCCTGCACCGCTTCGGCGTCGGCGCCCGGCTCGGTGAAGACACCGATGGCGTCGGCCTTGCCGGGGTACCCGGAGAGCCGGGCGGCGTCGGTGGCGGAGAAGAACACGGCGGCCCGCGTGATCGAACGCGGCGAACCGGCCACGCCGGCGACCCGGAACGATTCGACCTTGCCGCGCGCGGCGACGTCGACCCGGTCACCGGGCTTCAGGCCCGACTCGGACTCGACGACGACCTCGCCCGCGGCGGGGGCGGTGCCCGTGACCAGTGCGTACGGGGTCAGCGCGGCGGAATCCCAGGCGTGCCCCAAGGCGGGCTGATCGCCTGTCGTGAGCGGAAAGCTCACTTCGCCGACGACGTCCGAAACGCCGGGGACGGTGCGAAGACGGGAGACGAGCCCGTCGTCGAGCCGGACGCGCTCGGGAAGCCGCGCGTCCTCGAACTTGCGTTTGTCGTCGGCGTCGAGGGAGGCCGGGTCTTCCTTGGGCATTTCGAAGGTCTGACCGCCGGTGACGACGATCGGGGCGGCGAGGCGCTGCGGTTCCGCGTTGCCGCGGATCCCGGTCTCCATCAGGCCACCGCAGGAGGCGACGATCAGCGCGCCGAAGAAGACGGCGATGAAGGTTCCGATGAACCCGCCCTTGCGCAGGCGCAGGGTCCGGAAGGCGAGTCGCAGCATCACGCACCCACCCGCGAAGGGCTGCCCCAGGCACCCAGGTGGGTCATGCGCTCGGCGACGACGTCCGCCGTCGGCGCGTGCAGTTCGTCCGCGATCCGGCCGTCGGCGAGGAAGATGACGCGGTCGGCGTAGGAGGCGGCCATCGGGTCGTGGGTCACCATGATCACCGTCTGGCCGGTGCTGCGGACGGAATCGCGCAGCAGCCCGAGGACCTCGGCGGCGGTGCGGGTGTCGAGCGCTCCGGTCGGCTCGTCGGCGAAGACCACGGCGGGCCGGGTGACGAGCGCCCGGGCGATCGCGACGCGCTGCGCCTGCCCGCCGGAAAGCTCGCCGGGGAGGTGCTTGCGGCGGCCGGAAAGCCCGACGCGGTTCAGCATCTCCTCGACGACGCGGCGATCCGGCTTGGCGCCGGCGAGCTGCTGCGGGAGCGTGACGTTCTGCTCGACGGTCAGCGCCGGGAGCAGGTTGAAGGCCTGGAAGATGAAGCCGACCCGGTCGCGGCGCAGCTTCGTCAGCTTCGTCTCGCTCATCCCGGCCAGCTCCTGCCCGTCCAGCATGACGGACCCCGATGTCGGCCGGTCCAGCCCGGCCGCGCAGTGCAGGAAGGTGCTCTTGCCCGAGCCCGAAGGGCCCATCACCGCGGTGAAGCCGCCACGCGGGAACGCCAGCGACACCCCGTCCAGGGCGACGACGCCCTTGCCGTATTCCTTGCGGACGCCGTCGAGCCGGACCGCGTCGCCGTTCCACCCACTGTTCATGGGGAAAACCCTAGGAATCCCAGGTCGAAAGCACCCTGGGGCGAGCGTGCGTCTCCTGGGTAGGGCGGGCCCTACCGCACCGTGCCGGTCTTGGCGTCCACGTCGACGTCGTGCTCGATCCCCTTGCCGTCGCGGAGCCCGACCTCCCAGACGAGGGCGCCGTCGGTCGCGCGGTCGATCTCCATCTCGTCGAGCTCACCGGGCTGACTCTGCTGCGCGGCCTGAAGCGCCTTGACGGCGTCGACACTCGCTTGCTCGACCTTCGCCATGTCGTCGCTCGGCTTGGCGGTCTGCTGATCGCCGAGGACCTGACCACCGTCCCGGCTCACCCGGACCTTGTGTTCCTGCCCGTGCGACGCGACCTTGATCTCCCACCCGTCGGGCCCAGGCTCCACATCGAAAACCCGCCCGCCGGGCACGGCACCGGCCGCCGCTTGGATCGCCTTGACCGGCTGGGCGCGGCCCGTGCTTTGCCCTGGTGCCGCCGGTCCGGGCTCGGTGGAACAACCGGCCAAGACCAGCGTCAGCACCCCGGCCGCGACAAGACGTGGTGACCTCATGATCCGCGGGTACCCGCCCGGTGCGGCCCCGAATCGTCGCCGGCGGGATGGCACTGTGGGGTGATGGTTTCCGACGGACAGGGCTGGCTCCAGGTCGGTGAACTGACGATGGCGTTCGCGCTGTCGGCGGCGATCGGGCTGGAACGGCAGATAAGGGGCAAAAGCGCCGGATTGCGAACCCAGACCATCGTGGGTACGGCGTCCGCGCTGATCCTTTTGGTCAGTAAATACGGTTTCGGCGACATCCTCGCGACCGGGCAGGTGGTCCTCGACCCGTCCCGGATCGCCGCGCAGATCGTCTCCGGTGTCGGCTTCCTCGGCGCGGGACTGATCATCACCAGGCAGGGCGCGATCCGGGGACTCACCACGGCCGCCGCCGTCTGGGAGACCGCGGCCATCGGCATGGCTGCGGGCGCCGGACTGTTCTTGCTGGCGATGGTGGTGACAGCCATGCACTTCGTGGTGGTGCTCGGCTTCACCTGGCTGACCAAGCACCTGCCGGGTGGCACGGGCACGACCAGGCTTCGCGTGAGTTACGCGGACGGGAAGGGAGTGCTGCGCGACCTGCTGGAGCTGTGCACGAAGCGCCGGTGGTCGGTCACGTCCCTGCGGATCGCCGACGACCGGGACGGCGAGGTGACGGTGACGCTCGACCTCACCGGGCCCGATCACGCCAACGCCGTCACCGTGCTGGCCGCGGCCGACGGGGTGCGGTCGATCGAAACCACGGACGACGATTAGCTCGGTGCCGGCGGGCGTGATCGGAGACGGAACACGCGTGCTTGGAGACGGATCTCGCGTGTTCGAGGGCGGATCTCGCGTGTTTGGAGACGGAACACGCGAGCGCGACGTCGATCAGGTGCGGCCCTTGCCGCCGAACCCGCCACCGAGTTTGCGCAGCACCGCGCGCGGCAGCAGGCCACCGACCGCGACGATCGCCTTGTACTGCAGGCTCGGCACCGAGATCACCTTGCCGCGCCGCAGATCCGCGAGCGCCTCGTCGACGACCTGGTCCACGCCGAGCCAGAACGCCTTCGGGCCGGGCCTGTCCAGCCCCGCCCGCTCGTGGAACTCCGTGGTGGTGAACCCGGGGCAGAGCGCCATCATGCGGATGTTCTTCGGCAGCGAGGCGGCGATGCCCTCGGTGAACGAGGTGACCCAGTTCTTGCTGGCCGTGTACGTCGAGCCGCGGCCGCTGAAGAAACCGGCGACCGAACTGACGTTGATGATCGCGCCATGGCCGCGTTCGATCATCCCCGGCAGCGCGGCGCGGGTCAGCCGCAGGACCGCGGTGACGTTGACGTCGAGCTGGCGCTGGAGCGCGTCCGGCGGGATGGTCCAGAAATCGCCGTTGAGGCCGAAGCCCGCGTTGTTCACCAGGAGGTCCACCGGCGCTTCGGCCAGGCGGTTCTCGACCAGCTCACGTCCGTCCACTTCGGACAGGTCGGCGGGCAGGACGACGACGTCGACGCCGTGCGTCTCGACCAGTTCCGCGGCGAAGCCCTCCAGCCTGTCGACGTCGCGGGCGACGAGCACGAGGTCGTACGCCTCGCCGGCCAGCCTGCGCGCGAACTGCGCGCCGATGCCGGCGGTGGCGCCGGTGATCAGGGCGGTTTGAGTCATATCGGGAACCTACTCCTCGGTCGGGTTCCGGAAAGGGCCCGGACGCGCCGGTGTGAGGGTCACCCACCGTGGGGATTTGACGTGCAATGGCGAAAGTCGGGAAGTATCGTCCCGCCCCATGGGGAAGCACAGCAGGCGCAAGCCGAGCTACCTGCCCAAAGTCGCGGCCGGCGCGGCGCCGCTGGCGTTGTTGCTCGCCGGTCCGGGAACCGCGCTCGCCACCCAGACGGACCCGGCGATCCCGCTCCCTCTCGACCACCAGCGCGAAGGCACCCTCGAACGCGGTGTCGGCTTCAGCAGCGAAGGGGACACATCCGTCCTTCGCGGCTTCCTGACCAGCACTGAACGGAACGTCTACAGCAAGGACCTCGGCGACGCGAAGGTCGTCGCGGACGTCCGTCGCTCGGTGAGCGAGACCGTCGAAACCCGCGACGGCGTCACGGCCCGCCCGGACAAGGTCGGCGCGCTCGCCGCGGCGAAGACCTCCGAAGCCGCCGTGCAGGGCCAGCGGGAGACGGTGAAGCTCGACCGCTACGGCAGTGTCGTGTCCGGGAACGAGACCCAGCTCGAGAGGACCGGCGCACGGCTGACCGAGGCGGCGCTCGACCCGCGCACCGGCGCCCCCACTCTCGTCTCCGAGGACAGCCGCGGGCTTCGCGCGGCCGAGGGGACCTATCACGCCGTCCGCCCGCTGCCCGGGGTCGGCGTGATCAACGAGACCCAGCAGCACACCGGCGGGGAACTCGGCCGGGCCCTGCGGCTCGACGGCGGGTTCTCCGGTGTTCTCGGCGGCGCGCTGGAGGCGGGCCGGTCTTCCGGGCACGGGGTCGACGTCGGCGACTTCGCCGCCATCGGGGCGACGTCGGCGCAGCACGGGGTCGGCCGGTTCAAGGGTGTCCTGCCGGTGGACGCCGGCTCGGGCCTCGGCTACGGCCAAGAGCACGCCTTCGGCGGCACGATCGGTCCGGGAACCGGGCTGGTGACCACCGGGCAGGACGCGGACCTGGCGCAGAACGGCGCCGGACTCACCGGGTCCGGTTCGAACAGGATCAGCGGCGACCTAGGCGTCGGTGAAGTCGCGTCCGCTCGCGGCAGCACGACGACGTCACTTCGCGGGGTCCTGCCCACCGCAGATCCCGCGCAGGCGGGACGGGTGACGCAGTCCGGGACGCTCGACCTGACGCTGCTCGGTCAGCCGTCGCACACCGGCTTCACCGCCGGCGCGCTCCCGCTGGAGATCAAGCGGTCCTAGCTCTGGGGCTCGACGTCCTCAGGAGCATCGGCCTGCCAGTGACGGCCCGGGGCCGAGGCGTTGTCGTACTCCTCGTCGAACGGGTCCACGATGTCGGCGATCTCGCCGAGGTCGCGCAGCAGCCGCTCCAGCCGCGACGGCCCGGCGTTCGGGGCGACGCTCGCGAGCACCCACTCGTTCTCCAACCACGCCACGCCGACGTCGCCGCCGAGTGAGTCGGCCGCGTCGACGAGTTCCTGCGTGATCACCTTGCGGGCGCCCTCGGAATCGTCCGCGAAGGCGTAGCGCTGACCGATCGGGCCGAGCATCTCGGGCATGTCCTGGCGCTGGAACGGCACGCTGGACAGCCACATCTCCAGCGGCGTCTCGTGCACGCGGTTGCAGCGCACGGCGACGACGACCGCCGGGATCTGCCCCTCGGACTCGATGTCGAAGATGAAGACGGGACGCCGCCCGTCGGAAGTGAAGGTGGACCCGGCCACGACGTTGACCGCCATCTGGGCGCCGAAGTACCCGATCGCGCCCTTGGACCACTGCTTCGGCAGCCGTTCGTCCTCTTCGACGAACTGCCATCCGCGCAGCTCGGCCCAGCGCATGCGCTCGCGATTGCGCGAGCCCTCCTTCGCCCGGTCGGCCGCGAGCAGCGCCAGCCCCGCCACCAAGGCGACGGCGGCGATGACGAACCAGATCCACGCCGGAATACCCACGACGGTCAGGGTATCCCCCTGCCCTCACCGGATGTGATCGCCGGGCGCCGTGTCGCGCACCCCTTTCGGTGCCGGGCCCGGGAAAGACCACGAAAGACGCGGTGAAAGGTCGACAAATCGCCGTGTCGCCAAGGGCTTCAGGCGGTACATGAAGGCCCCCTTGCTTGCGCCAGGCG
>NZ_JBHXJK010000024.1:0-92168 GCF_042723255.1 Amycolatopsis thailandensis | reverse complement strand
GGGGTTTTGGGGGGGATGGGAGATTGGTACCTTTGCTGTGGCGGGGGGGTGTGTGGAAATAGGGACGTTGAATGTCCCTGTTTCCACACACCCCCTCGATGCCCGGTGACTGTGTGGATTTTGGTGCGTTGGATGAGCGGAAATCCACACAGTCACCGGGCCCACCTGCGCGAAGAGAGCAAGGGACCTTTGCTGTCGCTTCTCTCGATGTTGAGACAAGCGGGAGCAAAGGTCCCTTGCTTCCCCGTCAGGCGTCGCGCCGCCGCAGGACGGCGGAGCCGGTGAGGAGACCGGCGGCCGCCCAAGCCGTACAGAGCGCGATGCCGACCCAGGGCGCGTAGGGCGCGACGCCGCCGAAGATCGGGTTCGGCTCCCCTGAAGTGAGCATCGCGTTGACACCTGCGAAGCCGGGGAAGTAGTTCACGATGTCTTCCCCGCCGAGCGAACCGGCGAACATCGGGATCATCACCAGCAGCACGAACACTGTCACGATCGTCCCCGCCGTGCTCCGCAACGCCGTCCCCAGGCCGAGGCACAGCAGGCCCAACAGGGCGAAGTAGCCGCCCATGCCCGCCGAGGTCGCGAGGACGTCGCCCAACGAGGAATCCCGCGCCGGGATCAGCGGCGCCGAGATCGCCACGCCGACCAGGGTGTTCAGGACGCCGTAGCCGAACAGCACCGGCACCAGGACGGCGGACTTCGCCGCGAGGACCCGGTTCCGTACCGGGACCCACTGCAAGGTCGAGCGGATGCTGCCGCTGGCGTATTCGCTCGTGACGAACAGTGTCGCCAGCGCGACCACGGCGAACTGCGTGAGGTAGAAAGCCGCCCCGGTCACCACGGCGTGCGGGGCCATCGAGCGTTCGACGCCCGCGTTCGCGGCCAAGCCCACCGCGCCGGAGTAGGCGAGCATCAGCAGGACACCGCTGATCAGGCACCACCAGGTCGAGCGGACCGACCAGAACTTCGTCCATTCCGAAGAGACCGCGTTCATCGTGCGCTCCACTGCTTGAAGAAACCGGTCAGCTCGTCACGGAAGATCCGCAGCGCTTCCCGCGAGTCGATCGAGCCGTACTGCCTCTCGACCTCTTCCTTGGGCAGTCGCGCCCGCAGTCCCATCTGGTCGATGAGGATCGCCGCGTCGGTCACCGACGAATGACCGCTGTTCTCGACCGGGAGGTCCTTCTTCGGTCCGGTGAGCCGAGGCCAGGTCTCGTCCCAAGAGGCTCCGTAGTACTTCTTGCCGGTCGGGCTGGACATCAGCAGGAACGGCCGGTCGAGGGAAACGGTGCCGAAGAACGGGCCGTCGACGTTCACGCCCGCCTTGATCCGCCGGTCGGCGACCATCGAGGCAGCGGTCGCCGAACCCCCGGCGGAGTGACCGGCCATCCCGATTTTCTTGGCGTCGATCGACCAGCGCTGGTCCTTCAGCAGGGTGTCGACGACGAACGTCGTGTCGATGGCGCGGTTCGCGATCGCGGCGGGCCAAGGGTCGGGCGACTGTCCACAAGCGACACACTGGCGCAGCCCGTCGGGGAACTCCGTCGCCCAGGCTTCGTAGGCGTGGTCGATCCCGGCGACCACGAAACCTTGCGAGGCAAGGTGTTCCGCCACCGAGGTCAGGGTGATCCGGTTGTTGCCCGCCCCGGGCGACAGCACCACCAGCGGACGTCGTCCGGGCAGCGAAGGCGCGTTCTCCTTCGAGTGGACCCGCACCTTGCTCAGCGCGTCCGGCGGCAGGTCGAGTTTCCGCCCGGCGACCGCCGCCGCGGACTCCGCTCCGGTCATGTACAGCGGATTACGCCCGATCGGGACGGCCGGGTACCAGACGTTGACCATCAGCTCACGCCGCTTTTCCGGCACCCAAGGGTCGGCGCGCTGCTGATCGGTGAGATGCAGCGTGCGCAGCCCGATCGGGAGCGGGCCGCCCGGCGCGGGCAGCGACAGATCAGGTGCGGTCGCCGCCGACGCGGTCGCCGGTACCCCCAGCAGACCGGCGACCACCGCAGCGATGACCAGGAAGGACTTCATGCCGCTACTCCCGTTCCGTATTCGACCGACGACGCGGTCAGTTCCATGTAGGCCTGTTCGAGTGACGCTGTCCGCTCGGCCAGCTCGTGCACGCGGATGCCGAGTTCGTGCACGGTGTCGCCGACGCGCTGCACGGGCAGGTCGTGCACGAGCAGTTCGTCCCGGTCGGTTTCCGTGGTCGCGCCGAGGGCGCGCAGACGCTGTTCGAGCGCTCGCAGTTCGCCGGGAACGGGCACCCGCACCGCGACCGACGTCCGCGAATTGCCCGCGATGAACTCGTCGACAGGCGCGTCGGCCAGCAGCTTTCCCTTGCCGATGATGACCAGCCTGTCGGCGGTCAGCTGCATTTCGCTCATCAGATGGCTGGACACGAACACCGTGCGGCCCTCCGCCGCGAGCGACCGCATCAGGTGCCGCACCCAGCGGACGCCGTCGGGGTCGAGGCCGTTGACCGGCTCGTCGAACATCAGCACCCGCGGATCGCCCAGCAGCGCGCCGGCGATGCCGAGCCGCTGCCCCATGCCGAGGGAGAACGCCCCGGCTCGTTTGCCCGCGACCTCGGTGAGCCCGACCGTCGCGAGCACCTCGTCCACCCGGGAATCCGGGATGCCGTTGCTGCGCGCCATCGCCAGGAGGTGCTTGCCCGCGCTCCGGCCGGGGTGCAGTGCCTTGGCCTCCAGCAGTGCGCCGACCTCGCGCAGCGGGTGCCGCAGGTCCACGTACTTCTTGCCGTCGATGCGGACCTCGCCCGCACTCGGCGCGTCGAGGCCGAGCGTCATCCGCATGGTCGTCGACTTGCCCGCGCCGTTGGGACCGAGGAAGCCGGTCACCTTGCCCGGCTCGACGGCGAAGGTCAGCCCGTCGACCACCGTCTTCTCGCCGTAGCGCTTCGTCAGTCCTCGAAGCGTGATCATCCGCGTCCTCCTTCGTGGTCCCTGAAGTCTTGTGTGCGGAGGCACCTGCGGACATTGCCCCGAAGTCATCGGTCACCCCTTACTTTCGGCAGGTGCCGCTCGGCACGAGTCCCCGCGGAAAGGCAGAATCGGCGCCATGACCACCCGCGAACAACGGCGCGTGAATCCGCTCGACCTGGTGATGCTCGTCCTCGCCGTGTTCTCCGTCGGGCTGCTCGTCTACGTGACGTTCTTCCCGCATTCGGACGAGACGGCGCACACCGTCTTCATCATCGACACGACGGTGTGCGGGATCTTCGCGCTCGAATTCCTGTGGCGGTGGCGGCGCAACGGCTGGGAGAAGTGGTTTCCGCTGCGCAACTGGTACGAGATCCTCGGCATGATCCCGATCGCGCATCCGGCGCTGCGCGGGTTCCGGCTGCTGCGGGTCCTGGTCGTGCTCGTCCGGCTCGCGCGCACGGCCGACCGCGCTTTCGGGGAACGGTTCACCCAGCGCCTGGTCGAACGGCTTTCGCGGCCGATCGTGCTGGCGATCAAGAAGCCGATCACGATCGCGGTGCTCGACGAGGTCGTCAAAGTGCTGGAAACCGGGAACTACCCGCAGAACCTCGCGCGCTCATTGGGCGACAACCAGACGCTGCTGCGCGGGATCATCGCCGAGAAGCTCAAGAACGACCCGCAGGCGGGGCGGCTTTCGAAGCTCCCGTTCCACGACGAGGTGGTGCGTTCGGTGATCGACACCGCGATGCGGGTGATCCTCGAGGTGCTGACGGACCCGCGCATCGACGAGTTCTTCGCGCATGTGGTGCGGGAGAACCGCGAGCAGATCCGGAGCGCGGTGCAGCTCGGGTTGAACGAGCGCGAGGACGACGAGGAGCTGGCGTCGCGGCTGCCGACCCGGCCCCAGCACCAGATGATGGACTGACCGGTCACGTCTCTCGCGAGTGTCATGAAAGGGGCTTTCAGGACGAAAGATGTCCTGAAAGCCCCTTTCATGACATCCGGCGCTGGGTGGTCCGCCGGGTCGGCGCGGCGCTCAGCGGGTCCTCCGGCCAGGGATGCTTCGGGTAGCGCCCGCGGAGGTCGGCACGCACGGCCGCGTAACCGTTGCGCCAGAACGACTCCAGGTCGGCGGTGACGGCGGCTGGCCGTCCGGCGGGGGAGAGCAGGTGCAGGACGACGGGAACGCCGGCCAGTTCCGGCGTCGCCAGCCAGCCGAAGGTCTCCTGGAGTTTCACGGCCAGCACCGGCTGCTCACCCGAGTAGTCGACCCGGATCCGCGAACCCGACGGGACCTCCAGCCGGTCCGGCGCCAGTTCGTCCAAACGCGACGCTTCGGGCCAGGGCAACAGCCCGCGCAAAGCGGCACCCGCGTCCAGTGAGGCGAGATCCGATCGCCGCCGGGCCGAGCCGAGATCGAGCCAGTTGTCCAAAGTGGACAGCAGCGCCGCGTCGGAGGCCGCCGGCCAAGGCGAGCCCAGCACCCGATGCAGGAACGACAACCGTTCGCGCAGGCGACGCCCGTCCTCCGACCACCGCAGCAGACCGAGCCCTTCGGCGCGCAAACCGTCCAGCAGGGCGGCGCGGATCGCGTCCGGCGCGGGTGAGCGCAACGGCTTCTCCGACAGCACGATCGCCCCGAGCCGTCGCACCGAACGTGCCACGACGTCGCCCGAAGCCCAGCGAACTTCGTCCGCCGCCGAAACCAGATTCGGCGCCGCGCGGACGGCGAGATCCTCGTCCGCGGGCGCGGCCAGCCGGATGATGCCCTGCGCACGGCCGGGATCCCGGGTCGCTTCGGCCACCGCCAGCCATTCGACGTCGGCCAGTCCGCTGCCGCGCGGCAGTTCGGCCGCGGTCCCACCGGCCATCAGATAGACCGGCGTCCCCGCGGAACGTCGTCGCGCGAGCCGTTCGGGATGCGCCAGCGCCACGACCAGCGCCGGATCGGCCGCGCCGCCACCGTCGGGCACCAGCTTGGAAAGCCGCCGCACGTCGGACTTCCAGCGTTCGTCGCCCCGCACCCGGCGCAGTTCGGCTTCGAGGTCGGTCAGCGTGCCACCGCTGTCCAGCAGCGCGACGACCTCGGCGGCCGAACGCGCGTTGGTCCGCGCCGCGCCGTCGAGCAGCGCCCGCGCCAGCCGCGGATGCAGGCCCAGCCCGGCCATCTTCCGCCCGCGTTCGGTCACCGTCCCGTCTTCCGCGGTCGCCCCGAGCGTGGTCAGCAACGCGCGACCGGCGGCCAGCGCGCCTTCGCCGGGCGGATCCCACCAGGCGAGGCCGGAACCGTCCGGAGTGGACCAGCACGCGAGTTCGAGCGCGAACCGCGCCAGTTCCGCCGTCCTGATCTCGGGTTCGGGATACGCGGGCAGGGAACCCTGTTCGTGCGCCGCCCAGCACCGGTACGCGCGTCCCGGCGCCTCACGTCCGGCGCGACCGGCACGCTGTTCCGCCACCGCGGCCGAAACCCGGACCGTCGCCAGCCCCGGCAGGCCGCGCCGGTGATCGACCCGCGGCACCCGGGACAGCCCGCAGTCCACCACCGCGCGCACGCCCGGCACGGTCAGGCTCGATTCGGCGACCGACGTCGAAAGCACCACCCGGCGGCGGGCGCGCGGGCGCAGCGCGTCGTCCTGACTCGCCGCCGAAAGCCGTCCGTGCAGGGGCAGCACGTCCGCGTCCAGGCCGTCGAGCAACCCGCTCACCCTGGCGATCTCGCCCGCGCCCGGCAGGAAAGCGAGCACGTCACCGTCTCCTTCGGACAGTGCTTTGTGGATCGCGCGGGCCACGGTCGCCTCGATCCGCTCACCGCGCACGGGCGGGGAGTACGAGACGTCGACCGGATAGGTCCGCGCCTGAGCGGTGATCACCGGCGCGTCCCCGAGCAGGGCCGCCAGCCGTCCGGCCGCCACGGTGGCGGACGTCGCGAGCAGGCGCAGATCGTCCCGCAGCCCGGCGCGGACGTCCAGCAGCAGCGCGAGCAACAGATCCGCGTCGAGGTGGCGTTCGTGGCATTCGTCGAGCAGGACGGTCGAAACCCCGGCCAGTTCGGGATCGCTCTGCACCCGCCGGACCAGCAGCCCCGAGGTGACCACTTCGATCCGCGTCGAAGAAGACACCTTCCGGTCTCCGCGCACCGAATAGCCGACCGTTTCACCGACCCGTTCGCCCAGCAGCGACGCCATCCGCGACGCCGCGGCGCGCGCGGCGAGCCGCCTCGGCTCGGCGACGATCACCCGCCCTTCGCCGTTGTCCAGGGCGAGCGGCACCAGCGTGGTCTTGCCGGTTCCAGGAGGCGCGACGAGGACAGCGGTGCCGTGGGCGTCGAGCGCGGCTTCGAGTTCGGGCAGGACGGCGCGAACCGGCAGATCGGGAAGGGTCACTGCTCGGTGACCTGCGGCGGGGGCGGGATCCGGTAGCCGGACGGGCCGATGTTGCGGTTCAGCGATTCGAGCCATTCCCCGGACGAGATCATCTTCCGGACGGCCTTGGCCACCGCCGCCCGGCCCTCGATGTCGTCCTTGCGCAGGCCGACGCCGTATTTCTCCTTCGAGAACGGTTTGCCGACGACCCTCAGCAACTCCGGGTTCTGCGCCACGTAACCGGCGAGGATGACGTCGTCGGTGGTCACCGCGTCCACCTGTCCCGCGAGCAGCGCGGTGACGCAATCCTGGTAGCGCGGGTACTCGACGAGCTGGACGGCCTGCGCGAACTTGTCGCGCACCTGCTCGGCCGAGGTGGTGCCGCCCACGGCGCACAGCTTGCGGCCGTTGAGGTTTTCGGGACCGGTGATGTCGGTCGACCGGAGCCGGACGAGCAGGTCCTGGCCGGTGTCGAAATAGGGCCCGGCGAAAGCGACGACCTGTTTGCGCTTTTCGGTGATCGAATAGGTCGCCACCATCAGATCCGTGATCCCGGAGGTGATGTCGGTCTCGCGCGACGACGGCCTGCTGTCGTGCCAGGTGATGTGATCTTCGTCGACGCCCAATTCGCTCGCGATGTATTTCGCCACGTCGACGTCGAAACCGACATAGCGGCCGTCGACCGTCTGTTTGGAGAGTCCCGGCTGGTCGAAGCGGATGCCGATGGTGAGTTTGTTGAACGCGACGGCGCGGGCGACCAGGGAATCCGACGGACCCGCCTCCTTGCCGCAGGCCGCCGCCGCTGTGACCAGCATCAACCAGGCCATCAGCAGGGCGCGTCCCCTCATCGGGTGCCTCCGTCCGCCGCCTCACGTTGTTCTCAGGGTCGACGGCTAGCCTAAGCCCGTGCGTAGACCGCCCCAAGTCGTACTCGACGCCGTGGGCACACTCGCCCGGCTCGGACTCGCCGCCGTCTGGTTGGTCTCCGGAGCGCTGAAGATCAGCGATCCGGGGCAGACCTACATCGCGGTGCAGGCCTTCGACGTCCTGCCGGACGGGTTCGTCCGACCGGTCGCGATCGGGATGCCGCTCATCGAGCTGGCGCTCGGCCTGTTGCTGCTCGCCGGGTTCGTGACCCGGTGGGTGTCGGTGCTGTCGGTGCTGCTGCTGGCGGTGCTCATCGCCGCGATCGCCCAATCCTGGGCGCGCGGGCTGAGCATCGACTGCGGCTGCTTCGGCGGTGGCGGTCAGATCGCCGCGGATCAGACGCAGTATCCGCAGGAGATCGCCAGGGACCTCGGGTTCGCGCTCCTCGGTGTCTGGCTGATCGTGCGGCCGCGGACCTGGCTGTCGGTGGACGGCTGGCTCGGGAACTCCGGGGGCCCCGCCGACGACGACTATGTGGGTATCGCTGAAGGGAACGAATAATCGTGGGTGGAGCTGAGCGCAACGCTCGGAAACGCAAGCAGCAGGAAACGGCGGCACGCTCGGTGGCACAGGCCAGGGGCGTCGCGGGCGGCGACAAGAAGAAGGTCGTCGCGATCACCGTCGCGGTGATCGTGCTCGCCGCGCTGGTGATCGGCGGCGTGATCTGGACGACGTCCAGCAAGAACTCCACCGAGGGCAAGGACATCGCGGTACCGACGGGCACCTGGGCACCCGGTGTCGTCGAGAAGCGCGACGGAGCCGTCGTGAGCGCCGGCAAGCCCGGGGCCGCGAAGACCATCGACGTCTACGCCGACTTCCTGTGCCCGATCTGCAAGCAGTTCGAGGAGACGTTCAAGGACAAGCTCCACGAGCAGGTGAACAACGGGACGCTGACCATCCGGTACCACATGCTGCCGATGCTCAACCAGCGCTCCGACCCGCCGGGTTACTCGATGGACTCGGCCAACGCCTCGCTCGCCGCGGCCGACGCGGGCAAGTTCCTCGCCTTCCACGACGCGCTGTTCAAGGATCAGCCGCAGGAGGGCGCGCGCGGGTTCGACAAGGCGCAGCTGATCAAGCTCGGGCAGGACGTCGGGATCACCGACCCGGCCTTCGTGACGGCGATCAACACCGGCGTCTACGAGCAGCAGATCCAGGACGCGTACAAGAAGATCTCGACGGATCCCTCGTTGCAGCAGGACTTCGGCAGCGGGCCCGGTTTCGGCACGCCGACCGTGGCTGTGAACGGTCAGGTCGTGAAGCTGGAGCAGGACTGGGTCGAGAAGACCCTCGGCTAGCTCATCGGAAGTACATGAAGGCCCCCTTCCTTGCGCCTAGGTGCGGGAAGGGGGCCTTCATGTACTTGAGGCGGAGGCGACGGTCGCGAAGGCCTGTACGCGGGCAGTCTCGGCGGAGCGCTGCCAGACGAGGCCCCACTCGACGTCGGGCGAACCGGCGAAGGGCACGAAGCGGATTCGCGGGTGGCTGAAGTACTCGCGCGCGTGCGCGGCTAGCGGGCAGATGCCGGCGCCGGTGGCGATCGCGGCGAGCAGTTCCTGGAACGTCGCGAAGGGCTTGCCCCGGGTCACGGGGTGCCCGGCCGGGGTCAGCCAGCGCCGCGGTTCCTCGACCCAGTACGGCTCCGGCGGATGCGCCGCGCGGAGGACGGTGTCGCGGGCGAGGTCGTCCAGGGTGACGGATTTCCGTCGCGCGAAAGGGTGTTTCGACGACACCGCGAGCACCATCGGTTCGGTGTACACGGCCGGTCCGGTGGCGAGATCGGCTTCGTCGACCGGCAGCAGGGTCACCAGTACGTCGATTTCACCCGAGCGCAGCATCGCGAACGGGTCGGCGAAATCGGCCTCGCGGATGAGCAGTTCCGTGTCCGGGTAGCGCTGCCGGAAACGGTTGAGCGGTTCTTCGATCAGATCGGCGACGCCGGGTGCCTCGAAGCCCAGTCGCAGCACGCCGCCGATCCCGCGTCCGGCCGCGACCGCGCGATCGATCCCCTCGTGCAGCGCGCGGTACGCGGGGCCGAGGTCGTCCCGGAGCCGTTCGCCGATCGGCGTGAGCCGGACCCGCCTGCTGGTGCGGGCGAACAGCGGCGCGCCGATCCGGCGCTCGACCTGTTTGATCGACTGGCTCACCCGTGCCTGCGAGACGTGCAGCCGTTCCGCGGTGCGGCCGAAATGCAGTTCGTCGGCCAGCGCCAGGAAGATCTCGATATCCCGCAGTTCCATAATTCCCAGGTTATCGATCCGGGCCGATGTCGGTCAGTGGGAACCGTCTTTTTCGCAGGTCTAGACCATGGATGCCGTGTCATGCGTTAATTCAAGCCTTGAACTTACGCCCGTGTGTCGAGGAGGACCCGGATGCGGAGATTCACCCTGGGGATAGTGACCGCCGCGCTCGTACTGGGATCGCACACCCCGGCACTGGCCGGAAACGGCCCCGCGTACCGGGACGCCTGGCGGCCGGTGAAGGTCCGCGTCGCCGATCTGCTGTCACGCATGACGCTCGAAGAGAAGATCGGCCAGATGACGCAGGCCGAACGCCTCGGCATCAAGGCGCCCGGCGACGTCACCAAGGGGCTGCTCGGCTCCCTGCTCTCCGGCGGCAGCTCCCAGCCGACCCCGAACAACGCGGTGACCTGGGCCGACATGTACGACGGTTTCCAGAAAGAAGCGCTCGCCACCCGGCTCGGCATTCCGCTGATCTACGGCGTCGACGCCGTCCACGGCCACAACGGGCTCTACGGCGCCACCGTCTTCCCGCACAACATCGGGCTCGGCGCGACGCGCGATCCCGAACTGGTCGAGAAGATCGGCCGCGCGACCGCGGAAGAGGTGTCGGGCACCGGGATCGACTGGAACTTCGCGCCCTGCCTGTGCGTCGCGCGCAACGATCGGTGGGGCCGGACGTACGAATCCTTCGGTGAGGTACCGGAAATCGCCACCGCGATGACGACGGCCATCGACGGCATGCAGGGCCGTTCACTGTCCGCGCCGGGCTCGGTCCTCGCGACCGCGAAACACTACATCGGCGACGGCGGCACGACCGGCGGCGACGATCAGGGCGAGACCGACATCAGCGAAGCCGAACTCCGCGCGGTGCACCTACCGCCGTTCCGTGAGGCCGTCCGTCGCGGGGTCGGGTCGGTGATGATCTCCTACAGCAGCTGGAACGGCCTCAAGATGCACGCCGGTTCCTACCTGATCAACGACGTGCTCAAGGGCGAGCTCGGGTTCTCCGGCCTCGTGATCTCGGACTACAACGGCATCGATCAGATCGACCGGCAACCCGGCTTCACCCCGGCCGAGGTCACCGCGTCGATCAACGCCGGCATCGACATGGTCATGGTGCCCTTCGAGTACCAGAAGTTCATGGACACGCTGAAGGCCGAAGTCCTCGCCGGGCGGGTCACGCGGGCGCGGATCGACGACGCGAACCGGCGCATCCTCACGAAGAAGTTCGAGCTGGGCCTTTTCGAGCGGCCGCTGACCGATCGCCGGTTCATCAAGACCATCGGCAGCGACGAGCATCGCGCCCTCGCGCGGAAGGCTGTCCGCGAATCGCAGGTACTGCTGAAGAACGAGAACCGGGTGCTGCCGCTGGACAAGGCACGCAACCGGATCTTCGTCGCGGGCAAGAGCGCCGACGACATCGGCAACCAGAGCGGCGGCTGGACCGTCGGCTGGCAGGGCAAGAGCGGCCCGGTCACCGAGGGAACGACCATCCTGCAAGGGATCCGGCACACCGCGAAACCCTCGTCCACGGTCACCTTCGACAAGGAGGGGAACGGGATCGACAGGTCGTATGACGTCGCGGTCGCGGTGGTCGGGGAGACGCCGTACGCCGAGGGGCGCGGTGACAAGCCGGAGGGAATGGGGCTCGACGCCGAAGATCTGGCGACCTTGAAGCGCCTTCAGGGCAGCGGGGTGCCGACCGTGGTGGTGCTCGTTTCCGGGCGGCCGCTGGACATCGCTCCGCAGCTGCCGGACTGGGACGGGCTGATCGCGTCGTGGCTGCCCGGCTCGGAAGGCCAGGGCGTCGCGGACGTCCTCTTCGGTGACTACAACCCCACCGGCAAGTTGCCGGTGACGTGGATGCGCAGTGCTGACCAGCAGCCGATCAACGTCGGTGATGGAAAGTCCGGGCTGTTCCCGTTCGGGTTCGGCCTTCGCTATCGGCATGGGTGGTGAGGTATGAGGAGATTCGCGGTCCGGCTCGCTCTGCTGTTCGTTTCGTGTCTCGCGCTGGCGATGGCGCCGGTGACGGCGCAGGCGGCACCCGCGTTCAAGGTGCTGGCCTTCTACAACGGAACCTACGACGCGGCGCACATCAGCTTCGTCAAGGAAGCCAACCAGTGGTTCCCGAAAACCGCTTCACAGAACAACTTCAGCTACACCGCGACCGACAACTGGAACCAGCTCAACTCGCTTCAGCCCTCGCAATACCAGGTCGTGCTGTTCCTGGACGACCTGCCGCAGACCTCGGCGCAGCGCTCGGGCTTCGAGCGGTACATGAACGCGGGCGGCGCGTTCTTCGGTTTCCATGTGGCGGCTTTCAACACCAACCCGTCGGCTTGGGATTGGTACCACAACAGGTTCCTGGGCACCGGCGGGTTCAAGTCCAACACCTGGGGTCCGACGACGGCGACGCTCAAGGTGGAGAACCGGCCGCACCCGTCGACCACGCGGCTGCCCGCGACGTTCACCTCTTCGGTGAGCGAGTGGTACGCCTGGAACAACGACCTGCGCAAGAATCCGGACATCAGGATCCTCGCTTCGGTGGACCCGGTGAGCTTCCCGCTGGGGACCGATCCGAACCAGTCCTGGTACAGCGGGTACTACCCGATCCTCTGGACCAACAACAAGTACAAGATGCTGTACGCCAACTTCGGGCACAACAAGATGAACTACGAGACGAACCAGCCGCTCTCGTCGACCTTCGCGAGTGAGGTGCAGAACCGTTTCACCGTCGACGGTCTGCTGTGGCTCGGCGGAAAGCAAACCGTACGACGATGAGCAGAGCCAGCCGGACCAGGTTCGCGCGATGCCATTTCTTGGCGAGTTCTTCGCGCCGGGCCTGGTCCGGCTGTTCCTTCAGCAGCGTCAAGTTCACCGAACGGACGAGGTGGACCGTGATGCCGGTGGCGACGGCCGTGCCCGCGGCGGCGGTGACGATCGCGCGCCGATCGCCGCCGTCGTGCCAGCTGCCGGTGAGGGCGAGCGCCGTCGACGCGATCGTCGCGGGCGCCGCCGGGATGAAGTAGCGCGCGGGGCTGCCGGACGCGAGGAGCCCGGGGGAGCGATCGCCGGTGAGGCGGGGAACGTCGACGACGGCTTCGTAGAGGTTCCCGAAGAACCAGTGGGCCTGGCCGACCGTGGCGAGCCGGGCCCAGCGGCCGGTCTTGACCTGCATGAACCCAGACTGCCACGGCGGCGGGCCCGGCGACGCGACAGCAAAGGTCCCTTGCTGTCTTTTCGCAGGTCAGAGGCTTCGGTGATAGCAAAGGTCCCTTGCTTCCCCGCGGCCTGGCCTCGTGCGTCGTGAAGGCCTCCTTGCCTACCTTGAAGGTCAGGGGCTCGGCAAAGTCGCCTCTCCACTGGTCAAGGAGGTTGTGAAAGCCACTTTCGCAACGTTGAAGGTTGCGAAAGTGGCTTTCACAACACACCCCCCGACACCACCTACGCGCAGGTCGGTCCAGGTGGTCGTGAGTGGCGTTTCGGGTTAGAGCGGACCGGGTGTTTACCTACCTGCGCCTGACCGGGCGTGCGTGGTGGTTCCGCGGCTGCCAGGGCGTGACGATGAAGGAATTGGGACGTTGAACGTCCCAATTCCTTCATCGTCGCCAGGGATGCCCGGTCTTGGACCTTGATCAACGGAGGATCCGGGACACTCAACGTCCCCGATCCGCCGTTGATCAAGACCGTGCCAGGCGCGACCAGTAGCAGACGAGGTGACGGGGGAAGATTACGGACGTTCAACGGCCGGAATCTCTCCCCGTCGACACCCGGTTACGCGACTTTGCCGGGACCCCTTGCGCCTAGGTACATGAAGGGGGCCTTCACGTACTTCCCTAAGCTGGCCGGGTGGGCGTCGACGCGGATGTACTGACCGGATGGTTCGACGAGGTGGGGCGCGACCTGCCCTGGCGTGAGCCGGAATGCACCGCCTGGGGCGTGCTGGTCAGCGAGATCATGCTGCAGCAGACACCGGTCGCGCGCGTCCAGCCGATCTGGCTCGAATGGATGGCGCGCTGGCCGGTTCCCTCGGCGCTGGCGGCGTCCTCACAGGGCGAGGTCGTCCGCGCCTGGGGCAAGCTCGGCTACCCGCGACGCGCGTTGCGGCTGCACGCGGCGGCCGCCGTCATCGCCGCCGAACACGGCGACGTCGTACCGTCCGATGTGGACACTCTGCTCGCGTTGCCGGGTATCGGCGCGTACACCGCGCGAGCGGTCGCGGCCTTCGCGTACGGCAAGCGGGCGCCGGTGGTCGACACGAACGTCCGGCGCGTGGTCGCCAGGGCGGTGCACGGCGCGGGCGACGCCGGGCCGCCGTCGAACACCCGCGACATGGCCGACGTCGAGGCGCTGCTGCCGCCGGAGGACGCGCCCGCCGCGAAACTCTCGGCGGCGCTGATGGAACTCGGCGCGCTCGTCTGCACCGCCCGTTCACCGCGGTGCGCGGACTGCCCGATCTACGACGACTGCGCCTGGCAGCACGCGGGCAGACCCGCCTACGCCGGCCCGGCGAAACAGGTCCAGAAGTTCGCCGGGACCGATCGCCAGGTGCGCGGGCTGCTGCTCGACGTCCTGCGCGGCAGCGAGGGCCCGGTCGAGAAGGCGCGGCTCGACCTCGTCTGGCAGGAATCCGGGCAGCGTGACCGGTGCCTCGACTCGCTGCTGGTCGACGGCCTGCTCGAACAGACCGGCGACGGCCTCTTCGCGCTCCCTGGCGAACACTAACGCATTACGACAAAAGTTGGTCAATGGTTGTCATCGACGCGATGGCGGGTTAGTTTTCCGGCCAACGCGCATGATGGGAGTTACGCCCGTGGCCGACTTCGACCGACGTACCGCGCTCAAGGGCGGCCTGACGGTAAGCGCCGTCGGGCTACTGGGGACGACGACAATTTCCGCCGCAGTCGCGGCGACTGGGGCAGTACAGGAACCGACGATCCACGACACGGCGGCCTGGGGTGCCCGGCCGCCGAACGGGGCGATCGAGGTGCAGAACCACAAACCGACGTACATCGTCGTGCACCACACGGTCGATCCGGGGAACGTCACCGACTACACGCTCGAACACGCCTACTGGGCGTCGCGCTCGATCCAGAATTTCCACATGGACACCCGCGGCTGGGTGGACAGCGGGCAGCAGTTCACGAACAGCCGCGGCGGGCACATCACCGAAGGGCGGCATCGCAGCCTGGAGATCCTGCGCGGCGGGACCCAGCACGTGCTGGGCGCCAACGTGGGCAACAACAACAGCACCTGCATCGGGATCGAGAACGAGGGCCTGTACAGCAAGGAAGACGTCACGCCCGCGCTCTGGGACTCGCTGGTGAAGATGGTCGCGTATATCGCTTCGCAGTACGGGATCTCGCCGGAGTTCATCAAGGGACACCGGGACTTCAACTCGACCGAATGCCCGGGAACCGTGCTGTACGACCGGCTTCCGGAACTGCGCACCGCGGTCGGGAAGCTGCTGGGCTCCGCGTCGCCGAAGGCCGACCTGCCGGAGTGGCCGCTGCTCAAACCCGGCGACGCCGGGCCGCGAGTTCGGGTGGCGCAGGAACTCCTGCGGACACGCGGATTCGCCGTCCCCGTCGACGGCGTATTCGGTCAGTCCACAAAGGACGCCGTCGCCGCGGTGGCGGCCAGGAACGGACTGGAGCGCGACGCCTGCGGCGCGACCATGGCGACCGACGAGACCGGGTTCCTCGGCTCCGACGTCTGGCCGCTCATCGTCGGGCCGGGCACTGATCTGCGGGCGCTGAAAGCACGACTCGCCGGCTGAACAGCAACGGCGAGAGGACCAAAAGGGCGGCGCACCACGGGAGCAGGGACGTTCCCAGTGGCAGCACGAGTCCGCCGATGAGGGCCCCACCGGCGACGGCGCCGTTCCAGGCCGCGATCGTGAGCGACTGGGCGGCGTCGGCGGTGGGGCCCGCGATCAGGGCGGTGACGGCCTGGAACGCCGTGGGCGCGCCACCGAACGCCAGGCCCCACAACGCGGCGGCGGCCAGCACCAGACCGTGCACCCCGCCGCTCAGTCCGGTCAGGACGATGGCGGTGGCCGTCATGGCGGTACAGGAGACCAGGACGGCGCGCGGATGACGGTCGAGCGCGGAACCGACCGCGACCAGCCCGCCGACCGCGGCACAGCCGAACACCAGCAGCGCCGCGCCCAGCATCGTCGCCGCGTCCAGCCCGGCGAGCACCGGGCCGATGTAGGTGTAGGCCACGTTGTGCCCCAACGAGAACAGCGCCACCGTGGCCAGCACGGGACGCATTCCCGGCAGCCGTGACGCGGCCAGCGGGCGGGTGTGCCCCGCCGGGTCCGCGGGCACGGCGGGCACCGCGACGAGCACCCACACCAGCAGCGGCACGGTGATCAGCGCCATCACGGCGAACGCCCAGCGCCAGCCGGCCAGTTCGCCGAGCGCGGTCCCGGCGGGGACGCCGAGCGCGAAGCCGATCGGGGTGCCGGACATGGCCACGGCCAGCGCGCGCCCGGTGAGTCCCGGCGGGGCGAGGCGCATCGCGTAGCCGGCGACGAGAGACCACATCACCCCGGTCAGCGCGCCGGAAACCATCCGCGTGGCCAGGATCAGCGGATACGACGAGGACACCGCGATCACCAGGTTGGTGACCAGGAAACCGGCGATCAGCGCCAGGAGCAAGCGTTTGCGCGGCACCCGCAGGGTCGCGCTGGTGAGCGGGATGGCGGTGAGCGCGGTGGTGATCGCGTAGACCGTCACGAGCTGCCCGGTGACGGAGGGGGAAACGCCCAGATCCGCGGACATGCCCAGCAGCAGCCCGGCGGGCAGCACTTCGGTGAGGCAGCCGAGGAAGACCGTCGTCGTCAGCGCGAACAGCGCCGGGAAGGGCAGCATGCTTCGACGATCTCCTCCCCGGCGCGGCGCGGATAGTTCCCGGCGGCTATGCCGTCGGGTTATCGGCCGAAGGCGTCCTTCGCCGCATCGGACACGGCAAAGGACGCCTCCACCCCCAGTCCCGGCGGCCCTTCCGGTGACTTCTCAAGAATGGCGAACACCGGATCGGTGGTCCTTCGCACTCCGTCGTCGTCAATTGGCGAGGAGTCGCTGATCCTTTCAGCCGATGCCTTCGGCGGCCGAAGGCTGGATAGTCGGTGAGAGCGGGGCCATCACGAGCGCAGGGGGACGGCAGATGCTCATCACGACGGACTTCCGGACCGACGATCTGCCCGTCGAGGACCGGGAGGACGCCTCTTTCGGCCTTCTCGGCGAATCGTCGATCGTCGAACTCCGCGGCGATCCCCGGCCCGATTTCCGATTCGCCCAGCGCGTGCTGAGCACCGGTGCGATATCCGTCGCGACAGCGACCGGCGCGATGCCCTCGATGCTCCTGAGACGGACGCCACGGCTCGTCAGGCGTTTCGATCCGGGAGTACTGCACCTCTCCTTCTCGGTGGATTCCCGGAGCATCGGGATCCGGAAGGACGAGGTCGCGCTCCGCCCGCACGACTGGTCGATCCTGGACTCCAGGGTGCCCTACGACAGACCGGTGGACGGCGGGATGCGCGGCGAGACGTGGATCGGGTTTCCCTATGCCGCGCTGCCCCTGCGGCAGGGCCGGGTCGAGAGGCTCGTCGGTCGCTCCCTCGGCGGGAGGTCCGGGTACGGCGCGCTGCTGGCCCGAGTGGTGACCCAGATCGTGAGCGACGCCGGGGTCTACCGTCCCGAGGACGCGCCACAGCTGGAGACCACGGTCCTGGACCTGGTGACCGCGTTCTTCTGCCGGGCGCTGGACGACGGCCGCACCGTGCCCACCGAGAGTAGGCGCCGCAACCTCGTCCTGCGGATCCGGGCGTTCGTGCGACAGAACCTGCACGACCCCGGCTTGTCACCCGGCTCGATCGCCGACGCCCACCACATCTCCCGTAGTCACCTGCACATGCTGTTCAAGGACCAGGAGGAGACGGTGGCGGCGTGGATCCGGCGGCAGCGGCTGGAACGGGCCCGCCGCGACCTGGCCGACCCCGCCATGTCCGACACTCCCGTGCACGCGATCGCGGCCCGCTGGGGCTTTCCCCGCGCGGCCGACTTCACCCGGGCGTTCCGGACCGCCTGCGGCGTCACGCCTCGCGAATACCGGCGACAGGCCCGGGATAACCCCGAGGCATGACCGGCTGACACTGCCGCGCGCGGCGCGGGCGTACGCACGATGGCCGGGCATCCTCCCCCGTAGAGAGAAGGCCCGTTCATGACCGTGCGGATTCGGTGGCAAGAGCCACTGTGCACCGCGTTGCTCGCCACCACGATGATCGGCACGTGCCAGGCTTCGGCGGCGGCTCAGCCGGCACCCGGCAGCGACGGGTACGTGCACGTCTCGCCCGATGGCACCGTCCTCGGCCCCGATTCTTATTACCCGAAGGACGGCAACGGCGGCTACGACGTCGACAAGTACTCGCTCGCGCTGGACTACGCGCCGTACTCGATGCTGTTGAGCGGCAAGGCGACGATCACCGCGACGGCCACTCAGGACCTGAGCCGGTTCGACCTCGACCTGCGCGGTCTCACCGTGCGCTCGGTCTCCGTCGACGGAGTGGCCGCGACGTTCCGGCGGGTCGGCGAGCACGAGCTCGTGATCACCCCGAAGACCCCGTTGGCCGCGGGCAAGCGGTTCACCGTGGTGGTCGGTTACGACGGGCGGCCGGAGCCGCTCACCACGGCGCGGGGCCGGGTCGGCTGGCTGGCCACCTCCGGCGATTCCGCCGTGGCCACCGGCCAGCCGCGGTCGGCGATGACCTGGTTCCCGGTCAACGGCACCGAAGTCGACAAGGCGACCTTGCGTGTCTCCGTCACCGTCCTGGACGAATTCGCCGTGGTGGGCAATGGTTTCCAGGTCTCCGACGTGCCGTCGGGCCTCGGACGGCACACCGTCACCTGGGCGGAGGACACCGCCCTCGCGCCGAGCACGGCGATGCTCGGCATCGGACGCTGGGAGGTCGAGCGGATCACGCTTCCCGGTGGCCGGACGGCGATCAACGCCTACCACCCGTGCGCCGTCGACAAGCGCAAGATCGGCGGGCGGCTGCCCGAGGTGCTGGAATTCCTCACCGGGAAGTTCGGCGACTACCCGCAATCGGCGGCGGGCGGCCTGTTCCTCGACCGTTCCCTCGGCTACACGCACGGCGCGCAGACCCGGCCGGTGTACGGCCGCACGGCGACGATGGCCGATCTGGTGTACGCCACCGCGTATCAATGGTGGGGCGCCGGGGTGACCGGCAAGATGTGGCGCGACACGCTGATGCCCGAGTCCATCGCGCAGTACGCGGTGTGGCTGTGGGACGAGGCCAAGAACGGCGCCGATCTGGACCGGCGATACCGCGAAACGGTGACCAAGGTGAGCGAGGACCCGGCTTTCTGGGCGCCGAAACTCACCGATCCGGGCAAGGGCGCCGAGTTCGCGCCCACCACCAAGGCGGTGCTGATGGTGCACGCGCTGCGGCGGCTGATCGGCGACGAGGCGTTCTTCCAGATCGTGTCCGGCTTCCCGGCGATCAACCCGCAGGGAAACCAGAACTGGCACGACTTCGAGCTCTACGTCTCCGCGATGACGCAGCGGGATCTCGGCGAGTTCAACGCCGCGTGGCTGGACGGCACGGTGCGGCCGCCGGACGCGCTCCTGTATCCCGGACGGTGAGCGCTTGCCCGGCGGCGGGCCGGTGACCTGAGCCTCCCTTCGCCTCGGCGCCGGAGATCTTCGTGAGCGGCGAGGTCCGTGAAGGCCTCCTTCCCTACTTTCAGGGTAGGGAAGGAGGCCTTCACGGCTTGGTGCAGGTCCCGGGCACGCGGTCCCGGCACGAGAGCGTCGCGAAAGCCACTTTCGCAACACTGGGCGCCGGACAGCACCGGGCCGAAGGGGTCGTGCTCGGTAAGGACGGCCAGTGGCGGCAGAACATAGTCGTCCCTGACGGGTGCCAAGTCCGTGAAGGCCTCCTTGAGGGACTCTGGGTCCCTCAAGGAGGCCTTCACGGACCAGTGCCCGGCGGTGATCAGCGCGGTGAAGGGGACATTTTCCTCGCGTGGGCGTCGGAGTCCCGGGGCCGACGCGTGCGGGCGGGCACGCCACCTTCGCCTTATCTCCGAATAGGGGGACCGTCCTTACCGCTCACGCTTGTCCAGGTAGGCGGCATAGACCGGCGCCTTCCTCGCCTCGGCCCAGTACGTTTCGACCACGGCGGAGATCAGCTCGTCCCGCCGCCCGGCGACGAAGGTCTCCCGATTCCAGGCGAGAATGTGCCTGCGCGGCAACACATCCCCGCGAAGCGGCCGGGTCACGATGCCGTCGTCGCACGGATCGCAGATCGGCTGCGACAGGCCGATCGCGCCGGCCTTGACCACCAGAAGCGCCACCTGCTGCGAAGTCACCTGATGACTGACCGTCGGGCTGAAGCCGTGCCCCGCGCAGGTGTCGGCGAAGTACTTCGTGAACGTGGCCGCCGAGGAATCGGACACCATCACCCACGATTCGTCCCGCAGCTCTCGCAGGTCGATGCTTTCCCTGCTCGCCAGCGGATGGTCTCTCGGCAGCAGGACGAAGGTCGGCTCGGTCGCGACCACCGCGGTGTCCACGCTCGCCGGTATTTCGAGCTCGTAGCCCGGGTAATCCTTGACCAGCCCCAATTCCGCGCGCCGCTGGGCGAGCAGCGGCAGCAGCCGCTCGGGGTGGTCGTCGTGCACGACCTGCACTTCGGAGACTTCCGGCCAGAGCCGGCTCACCAGTGACGGCAGATACGCGACCAGCGCGCTGGCCACCGCCACCACCCGGACGACGTCGGGTGGGCCGCTGGGACAGACGCGCTGCTCGATGTCTTCGAGCAGTTTGTCCAGCTGTGGCAGCAAAGCGGCGGTGCGGCGCAACAACAGTTCGCCCATCGGTGTCGGTTTGGCACTGCCCTCGCTCCGGTCGAACAACTGGTAGCCCAGCATGTTCTCCAGCCGTTTGAGTTGCGCGGACACCGCGGGCTGGGTGACACCGAGAGCGATCGCGGCACGGGAAAGACTGCCCGTGTCCGCGATCGCCCGGATCACCCGCAGGTGGTGGACATCCAGCTGTACGACGTCGAACTCCTTTGTCACGAACGGGTTTTCGACCCGCCGGAAGAAGTCATCGCCGCGGGAACCGCCGCGGCCGTGGTCCGTCTGCCGAGAAGAATATACAGGAGAAAAGCACCGAGAACGGAGTTCACCGTGGCGATTCCCCACGGCAGCCAGATCCCGACCGCGGCCCCGGCCGCCCAGCAGACCAGCGCGCCGGGCACCCAGGTCGGGCACTTCGACGGCAGTTCCCCGGACGCGCGCGTGGCCTCCAGATCCGGTTTCCAGCGCCGCACCACGTAGTACTCGGCGATCACCACCCCCGCCACCGGCGGCGTGAGCACACCGACCCAGGTCAGGAAGGTGGTGAAGTGATCGAGGATGCCGATCGCGGAGAGCACCGTGCCGAGGCCGCCGAGCAGCAGCGTCGCCGTCGTGCGGTCCAGCCGCCGGGACAGCAGCACCTGCACGGTGTTCACCAGCCCGAGCGAGGACGAGTAAAGGTTCCAGTCGTTGATCTTCAGGATCGCGGTGACCAGGATCAACGTGCCCAGCACACCGGACGACGACGTGATGATCCCGACCACGTCGGCGCTCTTCGCCGCGTGCGCGAGCAGGACGCCGATCAGGCCGATCAGGTACTGGCCGAGGGTGACGCTGACCAGCGTCTGCTTCACCACGTCGGACGCTGTCCGGTTGAACCGCGTCATGTCCGGGGTCATGATCGCGCCCATGATGAACGCGCCGGCCACCAGCGTGGTGCCCTGCGCCAGCGACATCGACGGCCCCGGCGGCGGCTCGGTCGTCAGCGTGGACAGCGAATGGCCGCTGAGCGCGGAGACGATCGAGTATCCCGCCAGCGCGAGGAAGGCGGGCACCGTGAGGTACGCCGTCCAGGCCATCGCGTGGAAACCGAACACGACGATCGCGGTGACCAGCGCGCCGCCCGCGAGCGCCCACACCCACACCGGCGGGCCGCCCATCAGGGCGTGGAGGCCGTGGGCGAACACGTCGTTCTGCACCCCGAACCAGCCGGCCAGGCTCAGCGTCATGAGGAGCCCGACCAGCGAGGACCCGCCGGTGCCGAACCCCGTCCAGCGCGCGAGCACCGACGTCGACAGCCCTTCCCGCGTGCCGGCGACACCCATCAGGATGGTGATGATCTCCAGCAGCACCGAACCGATCGTGATGGCCAGTACCGCGTCCCAGAACGTCATCCCGAACCCGAGGACCGCGCCGAGCAGGAACTGGTGGAACGAGGACACCTGCCCGAACCGTTGCAGCGCGACGGAAACCCAGGAATAGCGGCGCTCGGCGGGTACCCGGCGCAGGGAGAAGTCGTCGTTTTCCACGCCTCACTCCACCCGTTCCGAGACAGCCTGCTCCGGAACGGCCTGTTCGAGGACGACGAAGCCCTGCCCCGGCAGCGGCCGCCACGAGAGTTCGCCGCGGTAGAGCCGTTCGAGGAACGAGACCCGCTGGTGATAGGCGAACACGGAACTGCCGACGCCCGCCACCGCGACGGTGCCGACGAACATCGGCAACTCGGCCAGGAAGTACCGGACCGCGCTGCGCAACTGGTCACGGGTGGGGTGTTCGCCTTCGGGCAGCCGCCGGTCCAGCACCCAGTTCGTGGCGCCGAGACACTGCTCGGCGAACTCCGGGTCCAGGGCGAAGCGTTGGTGCGCCTCGGAAAGCAGGCCGAGATACGCGGGATCGGCTTCGAGCGCCGCGGCGTCCAGGATCAGGGTGTTCGGATCGGAAGGGCAGACCTGCAGCAGCGCCCGGACGATCTTGTTGCGCGTGTAGTTGCCTTGCCGCTGCGCCTTCTGCGCGGCACGAGCCGGGTCGTAACCGAGCGCTTCGAGGGTGAACGCGGACGGGCCGTCCGGGACGAAGAAATGGAAACCATTGAAAGCCGACATGGCCCAGCGGGCGAGATCGGCGATCCGTTCCACCGTGAAATAGCTGTTGAACGGGCTGATGCCGATGCAGACGTGCTCGGCTCGCGCGAGTGGATCAGCGCAATGCTCCGTGAGCGGCAGTGGTCGCAGCAAGACGGCTCCTGATTAGCGGATATGCGGGGAGAATGAGGCGTCGACCGAACGTAGCCACGGCGAGTGACCCCCGGTATTGCCGACCGTGGTTGTCATCGCGTTATAGGAATTCGAGAGATCTTTCGCGCGTACGCGACAACGGTGAAATCGGCGCGACCTTCGGGGGTGCCGGACACGCGCGGAGCGCGGTATACGAAGTCATGGAGATTCAGGTTCGGCATCTTCGAGTGATCTGCGAGATCGCTGCCTCCGGAAGCCTCAACCGTGCCGCCGCCGGACTCGGGCTCGGGCAGCCCGCGCTCAGCCACCAGTTGCGCCGGATCGAGCGGATGGTCGGCGGTTCCCTGTTCCACCGCGACCAGCACGGGGTGCGGCCCACCGAACTCGGCGCGCTGATCCTGCGGCGGGCCAAGGCGATCGTCCTCACCTTCGACGAGCTGGAGCACGACTTCCACCGGCAGGAACCCGAGGTGGGCGAATCGATCAGGATCGGCTGGAACGACAGTGCCATCACGGGTTCGCTGCTCGCCGGGCTGCGCGATCTGAGACCCGGGGAACCGTTTCGCACCCGCGCGGACACCTCGCGCACCCGGCTGCTCGCCCAGGTCGCGAACCGGGGCATCGACCTCGCGCTGATCATGATCTGCGGCAGGCGCGGCCTTCCGGTGCCGCCGGAGGTGCGGACCCTGACCCTGGTCGAAGAACCGTCGTTCGTCGCGGTGCCCGCGGAACACCCGCTCGCCGGTGAAGAGGAGATCGAACTCACCGAACTGGCCGGTGAGGACTGGATCGTGTCGAGCGGCGGCGACGGCTGCCGGGTGGTGTTCCGCGAAATGTGTCTCGCGCACGGTTTCGACCCCCGGATCACCCACGACGTCGACATCGACACCGCGCGGGAAGACCTGGTCAGCGGCGGGCACGGCGTCGGGCTGGTCCAGCCGACCAGGCCGCCGTCGGACGGCCTGTCCATCCGGCCGCTGGCGGGCGCGCCGATGTGCGTGCGGCACGTGCTCGCCTGGCGGGAGGACGGCCCCTGCGCGCCCGGTGTCGCGGAGCTCGCCGGCGAGGCGACGGCCGGCTACTGGCGGCTCGCCGAGCGGACGGCGCCCTACCGTGGCTGGCTGCACCGTCACGGCAGGCTGGCCGCCGGATAACCCTTCGGCATGTCGAGGCGGCACTAGATCGTGTCCCGAGAGACGGCCGACGATGGAAATCGTCAATCGAGGTCGTCTGAGAAGGGGCACCATGCTGCCGTTGATCACTCGTACGGAATTGCTCTCCCGAATGGAGGCCGGAACGGTGGTCGTGGTCGACACGATGCCGGTCGCCTATTTCGAAAAGGAACATCTTCCGGAAGCGCGCAACATTCCGGGATTCCCCTACGAACAGGCCGCCGAATTCACCGACCAGCTGGCACCGACGGTACTTCCGGACAAGACGGCCGCGATCGTCGTCTATTGCGCGAACACGCCGTGCCGCAACAGTGAATTCGTGGGGCGGCGGCTGATCGAGCTCGGGTACAAGAACGTCCGTAAGTACCGCGAAGGCATCGAAGACTGGGTCGCCGGCGGACTGCCGACCGGGTCGTCGTCCTGAGTGGACTTTCCCGCGAAGGAGATTGTCTTGTCCAAGACCAAACGGTTCGTCTGCGTGCTGGCCGGTGTGCTGGCGCTCATCACCGGTTTCGGCAACGGCGCGGCCTCCGCCGCGCCGTCACCGGCGGCCGAGAACGTGATGACGGTGACCTCGGGCAACTACGCCGAAGTCATGGACATCTCGAAACAGAAGCTGGTCATCATGGACTTCGGCGCCACCTGGTGCCCGCCGTGCCGCCAGATGAAACCGGTGATCGAACGGCTCGCCGGTGAGTACGGCGGCAAGTTCCTGCTCGGCGAGGTCGACGTCGACCAGAGCCGGGACCTGTCCACCAAGTACAACATCCGCTACCTGCCGACGCTGGTCGGTGTCCGCAACGCCGCCGAACTGCCGTCCGCGCGGAACATCGGCTACCCGGGCGAGACGAAGCTGCGCGCCTGGATCGACGCTCAGCTCGCCAAGCGCTGACCCAGGACGTCGGAGAGAAACGCTTCGACGGCACCGAGGTAGGTCTCCGGTGCTTCGTCGTGCACCACGTGCCCGGCGCCTTGGACGACGATATGCCGTCCAAGGCCGCCGGGCACGCGCGCGGCCAGTTCGGCCTGCTGGCCGTGCGGCATCGCCGTCCGCTCGCCTTCGATCGCGAGCAGCGGGCATTCGACGCGCTCGACGAATTCCCAGAAATCCCGGCGACCCCATTCCGCCGCGATCTCGTAAAGATCGGAAAGCGACGCGATCAGGTGATATCCGTCTTCCCGTTCCTCGACGCATTCGATGAAATAGTCGCCGGTGTCGCCGAAGAATTCGCGCACGTGGGCCAGTGACCGGAACGGGACCGGCCAGGATTCGAAGTAGCCGCGCCAGGTGTCCACGGTCCGGCCGCGCTGATCCGGCGCGAAGTCCTCGCAGACCACGGCGCGGACGAGTCCGGGATGCGTGGCCGCGGTGACCCACGCGTGCAGGCCGCCCATGGAATGTCCGATCAGGACCGCGGGTTCGTCGAAGGTCCGCAGCACCTCGGCGACGTCTTCGGCGAACCGCTCGGTGCGCCAGGTCCCGCCACGCGGTCCGCGACCGTGACCGCGCGCGTCGAGGCCGTGGACACGCCCGTACGGTTCGAGCCTTCGCGCGACCCGCCACCAGGTCGTCGCCCTGCCCATCAACCCGTGCAGGAGGACGATCGGCGGGCCTTCACCGCCGAAAGTGATCAACCCGTCGCGCTCGATCACCACTAAGCTCCCCTCCATGCGCAGCCGTGTCCCCGCCGCCAGTCTGGTCCTGGGGGTCGTCTGCGCCCTGATTATCGGTTGCAGTGCCGATCCTCCCCCGGCCGCGCCCCCTCCACCGCCGCCGATGCATCCGGCGCCGGGCGCGGCGGGCGCGGGCGATCCGTACTACCCGATGGACGGAAACGGCGGCTACGACGCCGTCGAATACCAGGTCGGGATCACTTACGACCCCGCGAAAGGGCGTCTCGACGGCGACACCACGGTGATCGCGAAGGCGACCCAAGACCTCGATCGGTACAACTTGGACTTACGCGGCTTGACCGTCCAATCCGTCGAAGTGGAGGGGAAACCGGCGAAGTTCGCCCGCGAGGGCGAGTTCGAGCTGGTGGTGACGCCCGCCGAGCCGATCCGGAACGGGACCACCTTCCACACGAAGGTCCTCTACGGCGGCGACCCGTCGGCGACGCCCAAGGCGGGCGGCAGCGAGAACGGCTGGCAGAAGTCCAAGGACGGCGGCGCGTTCATCGTCGGCGAGCCGCATTCGGCGTCGTTCTGGTATCCGGTCAACGAAACCCCGCGCGACAAGGCGATGTTCACCCTCACCGCCCGCGTGCCGGACGGCTGGACCGTCATCTCGAACGGCCGCGAGATCCAGAAGACCTCGGCGAACGGCTGGTCCACGACGTCCTGGCAGGAGCGCACGCCCGTGGCGCCGTACCTGACCACGGTGGCGATCGACAAGTTCACCGTCGACCGGATGGCGCTCCCGGACGGGACGCCGCTGGTCAACGCGTACGCGCCGGGCGCGGAGGACAGGCGCGACACCGGCAGGCGGCTGCCGGAGATCATCGGCTTCCTGACCTCGAAGTTCGGGCCGTACCCGGTGGACGCGGCGGGCGGGATCTACCTCGACGAGGACATCCACTTCTCGCTGGAGACCCAGACCAGGCCGACGTACGCGAAATGGGCCGACCTGATCACCGTCGTGCACGAAACCGCACACCAGTGGTTCGGCGATTCGGTGACGTTGAACTCGTGGTCCGACATCTGCCTGAACGAATGCTTCGCGTCGTACGCGCAATGGCTGTGGCAGGAATCGCGGGACAACGAGAACCTCGACGACCGCTACCGCGCCGCGCTCGAAATCATGCGGGGCAGCAAGGATTTCTGGACGCCGAAGCTGGTCGACATGGGGGTCGGGCAGGAATTCCACGGCGTCTACGACAAAGGGATCCTGGCCATCCACGCGCTGCGGCGGAAGATCGGCGAAGGCACGTTCGCGCGGCTGCTGAAGGAGTGGCCGGCGGCGTACCGGAACGCCAACGCGTCGTGGCCGGATTTCGAGGCGTTCACGATCAAGCTCGCGGAGCAGGATCTGCGGCCGTTCTTCGACGCGTGGTTCCACGGCACGACGATCCCGCCGGACGCCGAACTCCTGCCCGGCACCCTCCGAGGCTGATCCCGGACGCGGCGCGTTTTCAGGTGGCGTGATCGAGTCTCCTGCCGGGCAGGGCTTTCGGCGGCCGGCCCTGCACTGGTCCGCGGGAGCAGATCACGACTTCGACCGTCCACATGAGACACTCTTTCCAGCCGGAACGCCCGTTTTGGGCACTTTGCGCGGCTTTGCGAAGGGGTCGTGAGTGGCAAGGATGGTTCTAACCCTCTTTATCACTCACGACCCCACGCAGAACAGCCCATACAGGCATGAATCGGACGCTCAACTGCCGCTAAGTGGCCCATGTGGACGCTTGGGCCGCCCGCCAGTCCGGTCCCCGCCCTCAAGGCAGCGAGGAAACGCCTGCTCGGCAGGATCGACCTGCCATATTCGCCTGTGAAGGGCGGGTCCCCGGACCGGCGCGTTCAGTCCTCTGAATGCGGTTGAGGGCGAGCTGGGCTGTCCGTGAAGGCCTCCTTGCCTACCCTCAAGGTAGTGAAGGAGGCCTTCACGGAACGCCTGGTCGTCACAGGCGCCCCAGGGACCTCGGCGGTCACCGTCGAAGCACACGCGGCTGAGCGAAGGAAACTCGGCCTTCCCCCTCCTCGCACCCGAGACCAGCGCGTTTAGTCCTCTGAATGCGGCGTGGGGTAGTCCGGCAGGTCGATGCCGTTCACCACGTCCCGCATCTTCCGCGAGGCCAGCGCGGCGACCGGCTTCAGCCGCATCACCCGCAGCATCAGGTACCGCATCCGCAGCGCCGTCCGCGACTTCGCGAAGATCGACTCCGCGTTCGCCCGCCCCATCTCCTGCGTCTTCTCGACGAACTCGCGCATCACCGCTTCGTAGCGCTTGAGCCCGCCGTCGAGGTCGGCCGCGAGTTCCCCGGCGAGGACGTACGCGCCGACGAACGCCAGGCTCGTGCCCTGCCCCGAGAGCGGCGACGGGCAGAAGGCGGCGTCGCCCAGCAGTCCGATCCGGCCGCGCGACCACGACTCCATGATCACCTGCGCGCACGAGTCGAAGTAGAAGTCGGGAGCGTCGTCCAGCCGCTCCAGCAGCCAGGGCGCCTCCCACTCCATTCCGGCGGCGAAACCCCGGACCAGCTCTTTCTGCGCTTCGACGTCGCGATAGTCGTAGTCGACCTTCTCCGAAGCGAACCCGAAGTAGGCCATCGCCTCGTCACCGTCACGGATGCCGCGGATCCCGGCGGACCGGCCGACGTCGTCGAAGCCGATCGCCCAGTTCCGCAGGCCGAGCCGGTTCGGCACGGTGAAGAACGCCAGGTAGGCCCCCAGGTGCCGGACGTAGCGGGACTCCTCGCCGAAGGCCAGCGCCCGCACTCCCGAATGGAGTCCGTCCGCCCCGATGACCATGTCGAACGTCCTCCGGGAACCACCCGCGAAGGTGACGTCGACGCCGTCGGCTCGCTCGTCCAGCGCGGTGATCCGGTCGCCGAAGACATACTCCGTCGTCTCCCGGGTGGCCTCGTACAGCACATCGGTCAGGTCGCCGCGGAGGATCTCGATCTCGGCGACGACGCCGTCGCCGTCGAAGTCGTCCGCGCGGATGGTGGCCTTCGTGCGGTTCTTCCGGTCGACCAGCGTCTCGCCCTTGGTGTCCGTGCACGCCTCGCGGATGCGTCCGTCCAGGCCCATCCGGCGGGCGACCTCCTTGGCCGTTCCGCGCAGGTCGACGGCCTGACCGCCGGGTCGCGGCGAAGGCGCGCGCTCCACGACGGTCACCTCGAAGCCGTACCGGGTGAGCCAGAAGGCCAGGGCCGGGCCGGCGACGCTCGCTCCGGAGATGAGGATCTTCGTGTCAGCCATCCCCTGGAAGGTCCCACGCATCACATCGCGGCGCAAAAGACTTTCACCGTAGGGTGGACGGCATGGCTGTCGTGAAGATCAACGCGATCGAGGTCCCCGAAGGCGCAGGCCCCGAGCTGGAGAAGCGGTTCGCCGCCCGGCTGCACGCCGTCGACAATCAGCCCGGTTTCCTCGGCTTCGAACTGCTCCGCCCGGTTTCCGGCGAAAGCCGCTACTTCGTCTACACGAAGTGGGAGTCCGAAGAGGCCTATCAGGCGTGGGCGTCCGGCCCGGCGCGTGAGGCGCACGCGGGCGAGCGCGCGAAGCCGGTCTCCAGCGGCGCGAACCTGCTGGAATTCGAGGTCGTCCAGGCTTCGAAGCCGGGTGAGTGAGCTCGAACGAGCCGCGGAACTGATCGACGGCGCCGGCGCGCTGCTCGTCTGCGCCGGCGCCGGGATGGGGGTCGACTCCGGCCTGCCCGATTTCCGGGGTGACGAGGGTTTCTGGAAGGCGTATCCGCCGTACGAGCGGCTGGGCATCAGCTTCGTCGAGCTCGCCGACCCGCGGCATTTCGCCGAAGATCCCGAGCTCGCCTGGGGCTTCTACGGGCATCGGCTCGCGTTGTACCGCGCGACCCTCCCGCACGAAGGGTTCCGTCTCCTGCTGTCCTGGGGAGCGGCCAAACCCGGCGGCACGCGCGCGTTCACGTCCAATGTGGACGGACAGTTCCAGAAGGCCGGGTACCCGAACGTCGCCGAAGCACACGGGTCCATCCATCATCTCCAGTGCCTCGACCGGTGCACCGGCGAGATCTGGCAGGCGGACGACATCGAAGTCCCGATCGACGAGGACACGATGCGTGCGCCGGCACCGCTGCCGTCGTGCCCGCGCTGCGGCGGCCTCGCCCGGCCCAACATCCTGATGTTCGGCGACTACGACTGGCTCGGGCAGCGCAGCCAGGCCCAGCTCGACGAGCTGAACGCGTGGCGCCGGAAGCATCGCGACCTCGTGGTGGTGGAACTCGGCGCCGGCCAGGCCGTCCCGACGGTGCGGCGCTATTCGGAGCTGGCCAGCGCCGCGACCGGCGCGCTGGTCCGGATCAACCCGCGCGAGCCGCAGGTTCGGCACGGCCGCGGCGTCTCGCTCGCGACCAACGGCCTCGAAACCCTCACGGCACTGGACTCCCTGCTCGCCTCGTGAGTGGTAAGGACGGTTCTGACGACCAAAACGCTCACGACACCTCTGCCTCACTTTCGCGTGACCGGATGGACGGCACCTGTGATCAGACGGACGACACACGTGACCGGACGGACGACACACGACGGGGACTCGGCTGGCGCCGCGTGTCGTCCGTCTGATCACACGAGCCGTCCACCCAGTCGCGTGTGTCGTCCGTGCGGTCACGCGAAACCCGCCGGACGGTAGGTACTCAAGACACGATCGGCTCTAACCGTCCTTACCACTCACGAGGACGGCAGGACGACCTCCGCGTACACCGCGTCGTGATCGCTGCCGGGCATCTCCAGCACCTTGAAGTCCGCGATGGCCGTCCGTTTGTCCGCCAGCACATGGTCGATCGGCACCGGCGGCACCATCCCGTTCGTCCAGGTGCCCTGCAACGCCTTCCCGAGCTGATCGGCCGCGTCCACGTATCCCCTGGTCAGCAGCTCACGGAAGAGCGAGTGGTCGAGGCTCGCGTTGAAGTCGCCCGCCAGGATCCGGATGTCGTGCTCGGCGTCGGCGTAGGGCAGGTCCTTGGCTTCGTCGACCCACACGTGCCTGTCCCACATCGGCGCCGCCGGATGGACCGCGACGACCTCGATCCGGACGCCGTCGCCGAGGTCCAGGCTCGCGCTCGGCTGCTTGTAATCCGAAGCGCCGCTCAGCTTCAACGGCGTGAGCGGGTACCTCGACACCAGTCCGGAGCCCGACGCCCACTCCGCCGGATGCAGGACGCGGTACGGCAGGAGCTGGAACAACCCGGCCCGGTCGAGCCCGGCGATCGCCTCGGGTGTCATCTCGGTCAGGCTCAGGACGTCGACCTGGTGTTCCTTCACATAGCCGACGATCCGGTCCGGATCCGCCTGCCCTCCGAGCATGTTCGACGCGAGCACTCGGACATGCTTGCCACCGAGCGCTTTCTGCTCACCTCCGAATGCCCGGGGCAGCACCAGCGCGGCGATCGTGCAGGTCAGCACCAGGGCGACGGCCGCGGTCCACCAGCGGTGGAGGCCCAGCGCGAGGACGCCGAGCACGAGTGTCGCGATCCCGGCGTACGGCGTCAGCGCGAGCGCGGCGATCGTGTACGTGTTGCCGTCGTAGCCCACCAGCCGCATCGCCGTCAGCACCGCGAACGGGACGACCGCCGCGATGAGCAGCCCGCTGACCAGCTTCCGCCCGGCAGCCCGACGCGCCGCCGGACGGACCGGCCGTTCTTCGATCACCATGACGTCGAGTATGCCGATCGAGCGTGCTGTGACGGCGGTCTCCACAAGACCTCCACAACCTCCTCACACCGCGTCTACCAGCGCTTATCAGTTCCTGTCAGGTTCTGTCAGCGCGCTGTGCGCGGTCTGCCAGGCCCGGGGTGCACCTTTGTCCGCGGGGCGAGATCCACAGGAGGAAGCGATGACTCACGCGATCAGGGCCGAGGGCCTGGTCAAACACTATGGGGAGACGAAGGCGCTCGACGGGGTCGATCTGGAGGTCCCGGCGGGCAAGGTGGTCGGGGTGCTGGGGCCGAACGGCGCGGGGAAGACGACCGCCGTCCGGATCCTGGCCACCTTGATCCGGCCGGACCGCGGCCACGCGAGCGTCTTCGGCTACGACGTGGTCAAGAACCCGATGGCCGTCCGCGGCATGATCGGGCTGACCGGGCAGTACGCGTCGGTCGACGAAGACCTCTCCGGCACGGAGAACCTGGTCCTGATCGGCAGGCTGCTGGAGTTCTCCAGGGCGGACGCGAAGAAGCGCGCGGCCGATCTGCTGGAGCGGTTCGAACTGACCGACGCCGCCGGGCGCGCGATCAAGACCTACTCGGGCGGGATGCGGCGGCGGCTCGACCTCGCCGCGAGCCTGGTCGGCCGTCCCAAGGTGCTGTACCTGGACGAGCCGACCACCGGCCTCGACCCGCACGCCCGCAACGAGGTCTGGGCCGTGGTCCGGACGCTGGTCGCGGACGGGACGACGGTGCTGCTCACCACGCAGTACCTGGAGGAGGCCGATCAGCTGGCCGACACGATCACCGTGTTCGACCACGGGCACGTCGTGGCGAACGGGCGGGCCGACGAACTCAAGCGGCGGACCGGCGGCCAGACGTTGCAGGTCCGGCCGACAGCGCTCGCCGATCTCGACGCTGTCGAGCGCATCCTGGCCGGGCTCACCGGGACCCGGCCCAACCGGGACGACGACACCGGGCTGCTGACCGCGCCCGTCGCCGACCCGGTCCTGCTGTCCACTTTGGTCCGCAAGCTGGACGAAGCCGGGATCACCGCGGACGAGCTGGCGCTGCGGCTGCCCAGTCTCGACGAGGTGTTCCTCGCGCTGACCGGCAAGAAGACCGATGAGTCCACAAAGGACACGACTCCGGAAGGGAGCCTGGTATGACGACCATCGCCGCACCCGCACCACCACGGCGCGTTTCACTGGCCGGCAGTGCCAGGCACGGGTTCTCCCTCGCCTGGCGCGGGATTCTCAAGATCCGCAAGAACCCGGAGCAGCTGGCCGACGTCACCATCGCGCCGATCATCTTCCTGGTCATGTTCGTCTACCTGTTCGGTGGCGCGATCATGGGCAGCACCGAGGGTTACCTCCAGATGATCGTGCCCGGCATCATGGTGTTCAACATCCTGCAGGCCAGCATGACCGTCGGCGTCCAGCTGAACACCGACGTCACCAAGGGCGTGTTCGACAGGTTCCGCGCGATGCCGATCGCGCGGTCCGCGCCGCTGATCGGCGCCGTGCTGGCCGACATCGTGCGCTACCTGGTGTGCATCACCGTGCTGATGATCGTCGCGACGATCATGGGTTACCGGATCCAGACCGGTCCGGCGGAGTTCGTCCTGGCCGTCGTGCTGGCGATCGCGTTCGCCCTGTCGTTCTGCTGGGCCTCGGTGTTCGTCGGGATGCTGGTGAAGAGCCCCGGCGCGGTGCAAGGCCTGATGTTCGTGGTGCTCATGCCGCTGACCTTCGGCAGCAACGTCTTCGTCCCGACCGGCACCATGCCCGGCTGGCTGAAGGCGTGGGCCGACATCAGCCCGGTGACGCAGATGTCCGACGTGCTGCGCGGGCTGATGAACGGCGGCGCCATCGCCGGACCGCTGACCGGCTCGCTGATCTGGATGGCGGCCGCGATCGCGGTCTTCTTCCCGCTCGCCACGTGGGCTTACCGGAAGCGCGTCTGACCGGGGGTAAAGGGGGACGGGGGCTTTCCTCGCGGCGACGCGAGGAAAGCCCTCTTCAGCTTGCTTCGGAGCTGACCCAGGAGAGCACCTCGGACCTGGGCAGTCCGGCGTCCTGCGCGAGCAGTGCTTCGTACCGTTCCGCACCGAAGTGTTCGCGGAGGTCCTCGATCAGCTGCCGGATGCCGGGCTCGCCGAGGTCCAGCTTGCCGCGGATGAGTTTCGCCGCGCCGAGCAACCGGACGGCGCTCTCGGGCCGGCCCTGGCGGAACCGGATCAGGGCGAAGAGCTCGACGATCCGGCCGAGGTCGGGCATGTCCGCGCGCTCCGTCGTGGACTTCACGACGATCGCGGCCCCTCGCTCGGCCTCCTCCAGCTCTCCGGCCGCCAGCGCCACCTCCGCGTCGATGAGCCCGCCGAACTCCTCGCCGAACAGTCCCGGCAGCGGCACCTCCGCCATCAGCTCCCGGAACCTGGCGGCGGCCGCGCGTGCCTCGGGCACGCGTCCGGCGCGGCTGTACAGGTCGGCCTTGCCCACCAGCACCATCACCGCGAGCTGGTTGTTTCCCGTGTCCGTCGCGTACTGCTCCGCCTCGCGGATTTCGCGCAGTGCCGTGTCCAGGTCACCGGCCCGCGCGTACTCCGTGGCGAGCCGCCAGCGCTGTTGGATCACGTCGTCCTGTGAGCCCAGTTCGAGTGCGAGGGCGAGCCCTTGCCGGTACAGCGCGAGCGCGGCCTCGTGATCGCCCGACATCGAGATGTCACTCGCCTTCATCCCGACAGCCATCGCGGTGCCCCAGCGGTCACCCACGGCCGAGAACCCGGCCAAGGCGTTGTCCCTCGCCCGTTCGGCGCCTTCGGGGTCGCCCTGGTCGGTGAGCACGAAACTCTGCGCCCACGACCCGGCGGCGCGCGCCCACGGGTCTTCGCTCGACAGCACTCGCTCCACCTCCCGTAGGGCGAGTTCCCGGTTCTGGCAGAAGAACGCGAGCATGGGCAGGCCGATGGCCAGGCCGGCGAACCGGGTGTGCGCGTTCGTCCGCACGCATTCGTCGATGAGTTCCTGCACGGCTTCGGGGTCGCCGACGCCGGGGATCATCGCGGTGATCTCGCGCATCGCCCGGAACGCGGCCGCGAAGTCCTCGTCGAGACGGTCGCCGAAAGCGAGCACTTCGACGACGAACGACTCGACCCGGTTGCTGTCCCCCTTGATCAGCCAGTACCAGAAGACGCCGCCGAACAGATGCGTCGCCATTTCCACGTCACCGGAGTCGATGGCCTGCCGGAGGGCCGTCACGATGTTGCCGTGCTCGGCGTCGTAGCGGGAAATGGCGGTGAGCTGGTCCCTGGTCCGCAGCAACGGCTCCAGCCGCTCGGCGAGCTCGGCGTAGTAGCGGTGATACGCCTTCGTCAGCTGTTTTCGTTCGCGGGCGTCGTCGAGACGCTCCGCTCCGTACGCCCGGATCGTCTCCAGCATGCGGTAGCGCGGCTCGCCGTGATCACCCTTCGTAGCGTCCACAATGGACTTTTCGACGAGCGAGCCGAGGACGTACATGACGTCTTCGGCGAGCAGACCGTCCCCGGCACAGACGCTTTCGACCGCTTCGACTTCGGCACCGGCTCCGAAGACCGAAAGCCGCCTCGCGAGCACGCGTTCGGCGTCGTCGAGCAGGTCCCAGCTCCACTCGACGACCGCGCGCAGCGTGCGCTGCCTCGGCAAAGCCGTCCGGCTGCCGGAGGTCAGCAGGCGGAACCGGTCGTCGAGGCGCCGCGAGATCTGCGCGACGGTCATCGACCGCAGCCGCGCGGCGGCCAGTTCCAGCGCCAGCGGCATCCCGTCCAGCCGTCGGCAGATCTGCGCGACGTCGTCCACAGTGGACTCGTCGAGGACGAAGTCCGGGCGCACGGCCACCGCCCGGTCGACGAACAGCCGGATCGCGCCCGCCTCGGCGGCCTGCGGGACGGTCGGTTTCCCTTCCGGCACGGACAACGGTCCGAGCGGGCACAACGTCTCGCCGTCGATGGCCAGCGCCTCGCGGCTCGTCGCGAGGATCCGCAGGGTCGGCACCCGGCGCAGCAGGGTGTTCGCCAGCTCCGCGGCCGCGTCGACCACATGCTCGCAGTTGTCCAGCACCAGCACCGATTCGCCGGCGCCGAGCGTCTCCACGACCCGGACCAGCGCCTCCACCGGCCGTCGCATCGGGTCGCCGCTGTGCGAGAGACCGAGATCCCACAGCTCCAGCGCGGCGAAGACCGCGCCGGGCAGGTCACCCGGATCTCGGACACCGGCGAGCGGCACGAACCACACCCGCCCACGCGTATGCGCCGGATGCCGCGTCGCCACCTCGGTGGCCAGCCGTGTCTTCCCCGCGCCGCCGGGCCCGACGAGCGTCACCAGCCGCGCGCCCGCGAGGAGTTCGGCGACCAGTTTCAGCTCGTCGTCGCGGCCGACGAAGCTGGTCAGCCGCACCGGGAGATGATCCGCGGCCGCAGGTGGCGGGCCGAGTTCGCCGCGCAGCGCGGCGAGGTGGATCTCCTGGAGTTCGGCCGAGGGGTCGACGCCCAGCTCGTCGGCCAGTGCCGTCCGCACCTCCTCGTAGAAGGCGAGGGCGTCGGACTGCCGGTCCGCCGCGCACAACGCCCGGATCCACAGCCCGGCGAGCCGCTCGCGCAGCGGATTCCGCGCGGCCGCTTCCTTGAGATCGGCCAAGACCCTGTCGTGCCCGCCTAGGCGGATCTCGGCCTCGAAGCGGTCTTCTTCGGCTTCGAGACGCAAATCCTCCAGCCGGGTGGCCGGCGCTTGCGCGAACGGAGCGTCGAGAACGTCGGACAGCGCTTGACCACGCCAGAGGCCGAGCGCCTCGGCGAGGATCGCGGCCGCACCGGCGTCCCGGCCCGCCGTCAGTTCCGCGCGCCCCTCGGCGGCGAGGCGCTCGAAGCGGCAGGCGTCGACGTCCTCACGGGCGACGTCCAGCCGGTAACCACCCGAACCCGAGTCGAGGGCGACTCCCTCCGCACGCAGAACCTTCCGCAACCGCGAGACCAGTGATTGCAGCGCGTTCGCGGCGTCGGCGGGCGGTTCCGCGCCCCAGAGACCGTCGATGAGCGCCGAGGCCGGAACGGCGCTGCCGGGCTCCAGCGCGAGCCTGGCCAAGAGCATGCGGAGGCGGGCACCGCCGATGTCGACCGGGGTGCCGTCACCGGCCTCCGCTCCGACCGGACCCAGCAGCGTCACACGCACGGACCCCAGCTTTCCAGAACACGCAACCGGATACCCCGTCCAGGCTGTGTCTCGCGAAGCACGCGGCCGGGTTCCGTACCCCTTCCAGGCGACGGAAGTGGGGATTATCCGGGCACGAGGGAGCTTTCCGGGCGACCGGCCGAGGTCACGGCGTTACGTTCGGGGCCTGAACACAGCCGATCGACTGGGAGCGTGAATGAGGTACCGGAGCGCGGCAGTCATCGCCGCCGTCCTGGCCGCGAGTGTCCTCGGTGGCGGGACCGCCCTCGCCGACACCGGCAAACCCGGCGCCGACGGCGCGGGCGACAGCTACTACCCGCAAGACGGCAACGGTGGCTACGACGTCGCCGACTACAACCTGAAGGTCGGCTACGAGCCCGCCACCAAGCAGCTCACCGGCCTGCAGACGATCACCGGCCGGACGACGCAGTCGCTGAGCTCGTTCAACCTCGACCTGCGCGGGCTGACCGTCGACTCGATCAAGGTCAACGGGCGGAAAGCGACCTTCACCCGGACCGGCGACCACGAACTGGTCGTCACCCCGGCCCGTCCGCTGCGAAACCACGAGCGGTTCAGCGCCGAGGTCGCCTACCACGGCGTCCCGGAGCCGATCCAGGATCCGCTGCTGGGTGAGAACGGCTGGCAGTACGCGAAATCCGGCGGTGCTTTCGTCGCGGGCGAGCCGAAATCCGCGACGACCTGGTATCCGGTCAACGACACCCCGCGCGACAAGGCGACCTTCCACCTCGCGATCACCGTTCCCTCGGAATGGGGCGTGATCTCGAACGGCGTCGAGCGCGGACAGGTCAAGAACGGCAAGAACACCACCTACACCTGGGCCGAAGAGACCCCCGCCGTGCCGTACATGACGACGGTCGCGATCGACAAGTGGGAGTTCGAGCGGACGAAGCTGTCCGACGGCACCCCGGTCGTCAACGCCTACGCCCCCGGCACCCCCGCCGCGACCAAGCAGGCCGAGGCACGGCTGCCGGAGATCATCGACTTCCTCGCGTCGAAGTTCGGCCGGTACCCGGTGGACGCGGCGGGCGGCATCTTCCTCGCCGAGCCGATCGGGTTCTCGCTGGAGACGCTGAGCAGGCCGATCTACTCGGGCGCGGCGGGCAACGTCCCGACGATCGTGCACGAGAACGCCCACCAGTGGTGGGGCGACTCGGTCGCCGTCGACAAGTGGAAGGACGTCTGCCTCAACGAATGCTTCGCCTCGTACGCGGAGTGGATGTGGTCAGAGGCGAAGTCGGGCCAGGACCTGAAGGCGCGCTACCTGAGCGCCGTGCAGAAGGCGACGGACCGGTTCTGGGCCGGGAAGCTCTACGACATGGGCCCCGGCAACGAGTTCACCTACGTGTACTCGAAGGGCCCCGTCGCGCTGCACGCGCTGAAGAACTACATCGGCGCGGCGCCGTTCGACCGCATCCTGAAGACGTGGCCCGCCCGGCACCGCGACGGCAACGCGAGCCTGCCGGAGTTCCAGAAGTTCGCCGAGCGCGTCGCGCACAAGAACCTGCAGGGTTTCTTCGACGCGTGGTTCTACGGCAACACCAAGCCGGCGCCCGAGTACCTCTACCCGGGGGACCTCAAGCCCGCGGCCTGACGCGAGTGGTTCTCGTGAGTGGCAAGACCCGAGGTGAAGGGGACTTTCCTCGCATGCAATGAGGGGAAAGTCCCCTTCACATCACTCGTCACCGCCGAACGCCGGTCCGTGAAGGCCTCCTTGAGGGAGTCTGGGTCCCTCAAGGAGGCCTTCACGGACTTGGCACCCGACCGGACGCACCTTTGCCTCACCCCTCAAGAACCGGCTTTGCCACTCACGAGCCCCAGCCGGAGGTGTGTCACACGTTAGGGTGAGGGGCATGACGTCTGTGCTCCTCACCGGCTTCGAACCGTTCGGCGGTGAGCGGGTGAACCCGTCGTGGCAGGCGGTTTCCCTGCTCACCGGTCGGCGGCGCGACACGGTGGCCGTCGAGCTGCCGTGCGTGTTCTCGCGTTCGCTGGTCACCTTGCGCGACGCGATCGACGAGTACCGGCCGGAACTGGTGATCTGCGTCGGGCAGGCGGGCGGCCGCGCCGACGTCACCCCCGAACGGGTCGCGATCAACCTGATCGACGCCCGCATCCCGGACAACGCCGGCTCGCAGCCTGTCGACGTCCCGGTGATCCCCGGCGGGCCCAGCGCCTACTTCACGACCCTGCCGGTGAAGGCGAGTGTCGCGGGGATCAAGAACGCGGGGCTTCCCGCGTCGGTCTCGCACACCGCCGGGACGTATGTGTGCAATCAGGTCTTCTACGGGCTGATGCACTTGCTGGACAACGATTTTCCCGGCGTGCGCGGCGGTTTCGTGCATATTCCCTACACGCCGGAGCAGGCCGCGCGGACGACGGCGCCGAGCCTGGCCACGCATCGCGCGGCGGAGGCGCTGGAGATCATCGTGGACACCGCGCTCTCGGTCACCGAGGATCTCTCGACGCCGGCGGGCACCCTTCACTGATCACGGTTCGGCCTCCGGAAATGTCATGAAAGGGTCGTTCAGGACATCATTTGTCCTGAACGACCCTTTCATGACATCCGGTCAGGGCTTGAGCTGCGCGGTGAAGAACTCGACCATCTCCGCGGTCGTCCGCGTGGTGCCGTCGTTCCGGGTCGAGACGAGCATCGCGGTCAACGGCGCGTCTTCGGTCCCGAAGAGCACGATGCCGCTTCGCTTGCCGACGCCCGCCAAATAGCGTCCTCGCAGGCCGTCGGCCGCCCAGGTGCCTTCCACGGGCTTGCCCTTGGTCATCTGCTGCCGGACGCCGTCCTCCAGCCCGGTCATCGCGACGCCCTGGTAGTAGTTGATCGCGTTAGACGCCTTGTCGTCCTTGAACACACAGGTGACCGCGGTCGCCGCGCCCACCGTGGTCGCCGCGTCCGGCGCGTCCCGGCAGTCGTCCCGCTGCGGGATGACGGCGGCGATCCGGCGAAGGCAGTCCGTGAACCCCTGCGCGTCCTTCACTCCCGGCTGATCGCAGCTCACCTGCTTCACCGGGGCGGGCCCCTGCGCCGCGACAGGCTGCTCATCGCCGCCGCTGAGCAGGACGATCGTCGTCACGATCGCCGCGAGGGCGAGCCCGATGACGCCGTACGTCGTGGGCTTCTGCCAGTTCCGGCCCGGCGGGGGCGGCGTGGGTGGCGTCCAGCGCGGTGGCTGCGGGCGGCGGGGCGGCTGCTGTTGTACGGGCTGTTGCTGAACGGGCCGCTGCCGCACGGGCGGCGCGACCGGCGCGAAGGCGGGCACCGTCAGCTGGGAGTCCTCGCCGCCCGCGGGCACGTGATGCAGCCCGAACGCGACCGCCGTCTCCGGCTGGTCCTGCGTCGTCGGCGCGACCCTGAGCTGGTTCGCCAGCAGGCTCGCCAGCAACGGCATCCGGCTCGGCCCGCCGACGAGGTAGACGCCGCCGAGCCGGTCCGGGGACAGCCCGGCGCGGTGGATCGTGGCGGCCAGGAGTTCGGCGCTGCGCAGGAAACTCGGCCGGACGAGCGCCTCGAGCTCCATCCGCGTCACCCGCACGTCGCCGAACGGCTCCGGCATCGGGATCTCGGTCTGCTGGTGCCGCGACAGGCTTTCCTTGGCGTCACGGACATCCTGCAGCAACGACCGGCGCGTCCGGCGGTCGCTGACCGACTGCGGGCGCAGGATCCGTTGCCACCGCGCGGGTTCGGAATGCGACACCTCGCGGCCGATGTGCACCAGCAGCGCTTGGTCGATGTCGAGGCTGCCGAGATCGGGCAGGCCGTCCTCGGCGAGCACCGCGAACCCGTGGGCGCTGACCCCGACGACAGCGCAGTCGAATGTGCCCGCCCCGAGGTCGTACACCGCGATCGGACCGGGCGGCCGGTGACCGTGGTTCAGGGAGGCGTAATGCGCGGCGGCGGCGACCGGCTCGGGGATGAGCACCGTCGTGCCGAATCCGGCCTTGAGCGCGGCATCGTGGAGGATCTGCTTGCGATCCTGGCCCCAGCCCGCGGGATGGGAAATGCGCACCTGGGCGGGCCGGCGCTGGAGGATCAGCTCGGCCTCTTCGCCGACCCGGCGCAGGACCGCGGCGAACGCGTCGGCGATGGGGAGCGTGACGTCACCGAGCTGCAGCGCGACCTCGTCGATGCGCCGCTTCGGATTCGCCTCGAACCGGCTCGGATCCAGCCTGGCCCGGCGTTCGGCGTCGCGGCCAACGAAGACCGTGCCGTCCTTGTCGACGTAGATCGCGGACGACATCGTCACCGATCCGTCGATCTCGACGACCTGCGTCCCTCTGCCGTGGATCGAGAGCACCCCCACCGTGCTGGAGGTACCGAAATCGATCGCCAGAACGTCCACCTGACCCCCTCCCGGACCCGAGGGCATCGTCTCACGTGATGATCAGGCGGCCGGGACGGGTCAGACGGCGGTGGAAACGGTGACGTCGTGATCGTCGAAATCGGCCACTACCCGCATCCGGCCGCCCAAGGCGCCGATGTACCTGCGAAGGGTGTCCAATTCCATCTGGCTCGGATCGCCCTGCTCGAGCTGGCTGATCCGCGGCTGGCTCACGCCCATTCGCTTGGCGACCTCGGTCTGACTCAGCCCTACTTCTTCGCGGAGTCGCGACAAGCGAAAGCCGAGAACGTAGGCCTGCGTGGCTTCACGCGCCTTGGACCGCGCGGCTTCGACGTCGCGGCCCGCGTCCAGATCCGCGGCGAGCTTTTCCGCCTTGACCTCTTTCCAGGACCGACCCATTTCAGCCTTCCTCCATCGCGTCCAGATGCCGCCGGTATCGCTCCTCCGCGATCGGGATGTTGATGTCGTACCACCGTTTCCAGTTTCCGGCCTTGTCACCGGCCACCAAGAGCACTGCCTTCCGCGCCGGATCGAAGACGAACAAGATCCGGATCTCGGACCGTCCCGCTGACGCCGGGCGCAACTCTTTCAAGTTGTGCCTGCGCGAGCCGCTGATCCGATCGACCAGTGGCCGCCCGAGCCGCGGTCCCTCACAAGCGAGCATGTCGATCGCCTCTTCGACTCTGTCGGCCGTAAGCGGTTCTTCCCGGCACAGCGCTGTGAACCAGCGATCCACCTCGTCGTGAAGTTCGATCTCCCACGTCATCAGTCGACCATAATGTAGACCTTATATCGATCGGGCCTCGAAGACCAGGGTTCCCACGAAAGCGCGCTTTCGGTTGCTAGACACGAACGGGTGCTCCGCAGACGCGAGTCCCGCCCCTGATCACGCGAGTCCCGGCCCCAAGCACGCGAGTCCCGCGCCTCATCACATGTGTCGTCCGTCTGATCACATGTGTCGTCCATCCACGCACACGCGCTGTCCGTGCGGAAAAGGCGAACTCGCGTGATTGGACACGGAACTCACGTGATTGAAGGCGGAACTCGCGTGATCAGAGGACGACACGGCCCCGGACGCGAAAGTGCCCGCCGCGGCAAACCCGCGACGGGCACTTTCAGAACCAGAGAGCCTTACTCGCCCTCGGCTTCACCGTTCTCTTCGGTCGAGCCGGCGCCGATGCTGACCGGCGGGGCATCCGGGACCGACGAGGGACGGGCTTCGCCACGGAAGACGAAGTGCGCCTTGTCGTCCTTCTCGCCCTCTTCGTCGTTCCAGCCTTCGACGTCGACCAGGATGATCTGCCCGGCCTGGACCTCGCCGAACAGGATCTTCTCCGACAGCTGGTCCTCGATCTCGCGCTGGATCGTGCGACGCAGCGGCCGCGCGCCCAGCACCGGGTCGAAGCCGCGCTTGGCGAGCAGCGACTTGGCCTTGGGCGTGAGCTCGAGCTCCATGTCCTTGGCCTTGAGCTGCGTCTCGACCCGGGCGATCATCAGATCGACCATCTCGATGATCTGTTCCTTGGTCAACTGGTGGAAGACGATGATGTCGTCGATCCGGTTCAGGAACTCGGGCCGGAAATGCTTCTTCATTTCCTCGTTGACCTTTTGCTTCATCTTCTCGTACCGGTTGGTGCTGTCACCGCCGGACGAGAACCCGAGCGAGACGGACTTGGAGATGTCCGAGGTACCCAGGTTCGAGGTGAAGATGAGCACGGTGTTCTTGAAGTCGACCGTACGACCCTGACCGTCGGTGAGACGGCCGTCTTCGAGGACCTGCAGGAGCGTGTTGTAGATCTCCTGGTGGGCCTTCTCGATCTCGTCGAACAGCACCACCGAGAACGGCTTGCGCCGCACCTTCTCGGTCAGCTGGCCGCCCTCTTCGTAGCCGACGTAGCCCGGAGGGGCACCGAAGAGCCGCGAAGCGGTGTAGCGGTCGTGGAACTCGCCCATGTCGATCTGGATGAGCGCGTCGTCCTCGCCGAAGAGGAACGCCGCCAGCGCCTTGGACAGCTCGGTCTTACCGACACCGGACGGACCGGCGAAGATGAACGAACCGGAGGGGCGCTTCGGGTCCTTCAGACCGGCGCGGGTACGACGGATCGCCTGGGAGACGGCCTTGACCGCGTCCTCCTGGCCGATGATCCGCTTGTGCAGCTCGTCCTCCATGCGGAGCAGACGCGTGGTCTCCTCCTCGGTGAGCTTGAACACCGGGATGCCGGTCCAGTTGGCGAGGACCTCGGCGATCTGCTCCTCGTCGACCTCGGCGACGACGTCGAGGTCGCCGTCCTTCCACTGCTTCTCCCGCTCGCCCTTCTGGCCGAGGAGGGTCTTCTCCTCGTCACGGAGGCGGGCGGCGCGCTCGAAGTCCTGCGCGTCTATCGCGGACTCCTTGTCCCGGCGCACGTCGGCGATCTTCTCGTCGAACTCGCGCAGGTCCGGCGGCGCGGTCATGCGGCGGATGCGCATCCGGGCGCCGGCCTCGTCGATCAGGTCGATCGCCTTGTCCGGGAGGAACCGGTCGTTGATGTAGCGGTCCGCCAGGGTGGCCGCCTGCACCAGCGCGCCGTCGGTAATCGAGACGCGGTGGTGCGCCTCGTACCGGTCGCGGAGGCCCTTGAGGATCTCGATCGTGTGCTCGAGCGACGGCTCGCCGACCTGGATCGGCTGGAAGCGGCGCTCCAGCGCGGCGTCCTTCTCGATGTACTTGCGGTACTCCTCGAGGGTGGTCGCGCCGATCGTCTGCAGCTCGCCACGGGCCAGCATCGGCTTCAGGATCGACGCGGCGTCGATCGCGCCCTCGGCGGCACCCGCGCCGACGAGCGTGTGCAGCTCGTCGATGAACAGGATGATGTCGCCGCGGGTCTTGATCTCCTTGAGCACCTTCTTGAGGCGCTCTTCGAAGTCACCGCGGTACCGGGAACCGGCGACCAGGGAGCCGAGGTCGAGGGTGTAGAGCTGCTTGTCCTTCAGCGTCTCGGGGACCTCGCCCTTGACGATGTTCTGCGCGAGCCCTTCGACGACGGCGGTCTTGCCGACGCCGGGCTCGCCGATCAGGACCGGGTTGTTCTTGGTGCGCCGCGACAGCACCTGCATGACCCGCTCGATCTCTTTACCGCGGCCGATGACCGGGTCGAGCTTGCCTTCGCGGGCCTGGACGGTCAGGTTGCGGCCGAACTGGTCGAGCACCAGCGACGACGACGGGGTGCCTTCACCGCGTCCGGAGCCGGTCTCGGTCGACTCCTTGCCACCCTGGTAGCCCGACAGCAGCTGCAGGACCTGCTGACGCACCCGGTTGAGGTCCGCGCCGAGCTTGACGAGCACCTGAGCGGCGACGCCTTCTCCCTCGCGGATCAGCCCGAGCAGGATGTGCTCGGTGCCGATGTAGTTGTGGCCGAGCTGCAGCGCTTCGCGCAGCGACAGCTCCAGCACCTTCTTGGCCCGCGGGGTGAAGGGGATGTGCCCGCTCGGGGCCTGCTGCCCCTGGCCGATGATCTCCTCGACCTGCTGGCGGACGCCCTCCAGCGCGATGCCCAGCGATTCCAGCGCCTTGGCGGCGACACCTTCACCCTCGTGGATCAGACCCAGGAGGATGTGCTCGGTGCCGATGTAGTTGTGGTTGAGCATCCTGGCCTCTTCTTGGGCCAGGACGACCACCCGCCTCGCGCGGTCGGTGAACCTCTCAAACATGTGCACTCCCTCGACTGCTGCGACGGCGGCCCGTTTCCATCGTGCTTTCACCGCGATGGATTCAGCACCGTGAGACCACTCTAGTAGCCATGCGGTCGCGCTGGCGTACCACTACGGCTGATTGCGGCCCGTTCGCGCCCTGGCCGTTCTCCGGCCGTGCGCTCTTTCATCTTCCGGTTGCCCTGCACCTTTACGTCAAGCACAACGTGCGAACGCGCACGCGGATTCCGCCGGATGCGCGTTGTCCGCTGAGCGCGAACACGGTCCGCGAGCGCGAGTCCGCCCAGTGGATGGACACCCGTCCGGAGTAGTCACGGATCGCATGTAAGGTTAGGCGAACCTAATGACGGGAGGGCGACGTGTCGCGTCACCGTGTGCTCGCGTCCCCCGAAGACGGGCTCCGTGCCTCCCTATCACGGCTGCCGGAGGACGCCCGGGTCCGCGCGGACATACCCGAGGACGAGCCGGACTGGGTCCGCTGTGCCGATCTACTCGGCGAACCGGCACGGCTTGTGCGCTGGCGGGAGCGGCTCGGCGGCTGGCTGGCCGCGGAGTACCCGGAGGCACCCGGCGTCCCCGAGCGGACCCCGGCGAGCTGGATCCTGTCGTGGTACCTGCACGTCCCGGCGTTCGCCGGCGCGATGCTGCTGCACCACGCGCGCCGCGTCCCGTCGCTGGCGCCGTCCGCGCTGGCGTTCCGGATCGGCGACGGACGGCCGCATCCCGACTCTGTCGCCATCCTCGGCGGCGGCTTCCACTGCTTGCCGACCGACCCGGGCTCGGCGCGCCGGGAGGCCGTCGTCGTTCCCGACGAGCGAGCGCTGGCGACGGTGCTGCGAGGCAGGTTCGTCGCGCACGCGAGCCGGTTCATCGACGTCTACGGACCGCTGACGAGGCTCGGGCGGCGGCAGCTTTGGGCGGCGGCCACGGACGCGCTCGACAACGCGCTGTGGTCGGCGGGGCGGCTGGGCGGGACCCCGGAGGCCGAGGGCGCCGGGGTCGCGGACGCCGCGCTGGTCCTCGAATCGCGGTTCCCGCCGCTGACGTCGGCGTCGAAGCTGAGGCTCGTGCCGGGAGTGGACGGGCGCCGCGAGTGGACGAGAAACCGCGAAAGCTGCTGTTTCTCCTATCTACTGCCCGCGGAATCGGAATGCGGCGGTTGTCCGCGAATCCGTTAAAGGGTCCAGGCGGCATTCCGTCCTGTCGCACCCAAAGCGCGTTCGAAGGCCGTTGCGCCTTCCGCAACGGTGACTTCTTCGCCGTAAACCTTCATCGAGCGTGCCTGCTCGCCCATGGCGACGGCGGACACGTACACGGCCTCGGCCGCTTCGGGTGCAACGTCGATGGTGCGGCCGAGCGCGCGAGCGAGATCCCAGCCGTGGAAGACGAACTCGCCGAGCACCATGTCACCGACGATCGATGCGGGCATTTGCGCCGTGCCGAGCGCCGTCATGCCCTGCCACGCTTCAGGCGTGACGAAGACGTCCACGAGCCGGGCGGTCTGCCGTTCGGCCACGTCGAGCCAGCCGGGGCCGACGAGGGCCGCCTCCGCCTCGCCCGTGGCCACCTCGGGCGGCGGCGCCTTGCGTCCGGCGGCTTCGAGCCAGGGACCCCAGTAGAGAAGGTGGTTCAGCAACGCGCGGACGTCGTACTCGGCGCACGGGGTGCGGGCGGCGAACTCGGTCTCGCCGATCCCACGCAGGATTCCGGCGAATTCCGCGGCGGCGGGGGCGATCAGGGCGGCGTGTTCGGACATGGGGGCATGAGTTCACGGGAACGGCCGCGCCGTCTTGAAAAAACGCGACAAGGTCCGGCCTCGTGAGTGGTGAGGCTGGTTCTAACCAGCCTCACCACTCACGAGACCACCGGACGAATCCGCCTGACAGGGCTAAGTTGAGCCGGTGAGCGGGCACCGGATCCCGGCGGGGATCGTCAACGCGCGGGAAGCGAGTGCGGCGTTCGAACTCGTCCGCCATCCGCCGTCGCCGGAGCTGCGGCCGTTCGTGGACCACCACTGGGTGCTGCGCTGGGATCTGACCGGCCGCCCGTCCCATGAACAGGTGGTCCTGCCCAATCTCGCGGTCAACGTCACGTTCTTCCGCGACGCGGCCGGCGCCTTCGGGCCGGGGAAACGCCCTTTCCGCTACGTCGTCGCAGGCACGGACCACGGTATCGGCGTTCGATTCCGGCCGGGGGCATTCCGGGCATTCCTCACCGGTCCGGTCACGATGATCTCCGGTGGTTCCGTTCCGCTCGCCGATCTCTTCCCCGGCGCCGGACCGGTGACGGAATCGGTACGGAATGCGACGGACGACTTCGAAATGGTCCGCCGGTGCGAGGAACTGCTCCTGGCGAAACGCCCCGTGCTCACCGCCGCGGCCAAGACGGCCATCGAAGCGGTGGAAACAATCGCCGCGGAACCGGCGATTACCCGGGTCGGCGAGCTGTCAAGCCGGACGGGTCTGTCTCAGCGAAGTCTGCAACGACTGTTCGCCGACCATGTCGGCGCCGCCCCCAAATGGGCGATTCAGGTATACCGATTGAACGAAGCGGCGGCACGGATCGCCGCCGCGGAACGGCCGGACTACGCGGAACTGGCGACAGCGCTGGGCTATAGCGACCAAGCGCACTTCATCCGGGATTTCCGCTCCGTGACCGGATGGGCGCCCACGGAGTACGCCCGCTTGAACCGTGTACAAGAACAAGAAAGCCGCCGGGAACAGTTTCCCGGCGGCCGTCAGGTCTGAAAGACCTCAGTTCTTCTTGTGGTAGGCCTCCACGACCTCGGACGGGATACGTCCACGGTCGGAAACCTGGAAGCCGTTCTTGCGGGCCCAGGCGCGAATGGCCTGGTTCTGCTCGCGGTCCACGGTCGCGGGGCGGGCGGCGGCCTTCACGCCGGCGACCGGACGAATGGCGGTGCGCTTACGGCCACCCGCGCGACGGGCGTGCTCCACATACTGGGCCAGCGCGTCGCGAAGCTCTTCCGCGTTTTCCGCGGAAAGGTCGATCTGGTAGCTGACACCGTCCAAACCGAACTCGACGGTCTCTTCCGCCTCAGTGCCGTCGAGGTCGTCAACGAGCGAGACGAGCACCTTCTGTGCCATCTGTTTCCTCCTGCTGGGGGCTTACACGAATGATCTGGTACGGGGCATGCCCCGGACAGAAGACTTTGTCTAGCGACATTAATACCCGCTACCGAGACATAACGCAAATCTCGTTTACGAGAACGATCGAGGTATCTGTCACGCGGACGGGTTATTCAGGGCGTACGAGCGGGAACAGGATGGTCTCCCTGATACCAAGGCCGGTCAGCGCCATCAGCAACCGGTCGATCCCCATTCCGACACCACCGCTCGGCGGCATTCCGTACTCCAGGGCACGGAGGAAATCCTCATCGAGGTTCATGGCCTCACTATCACCCTGCGCACCCAGCCGAGCCTGTTCCACCAGACGCTGACGCTCGACCACGGGATCGACCAGCTCGGAGTATCCGGTGGCCAGTTCGAATCCGCGCACGTACAGATCCCACTTCTCGGCCACCCCCGGCTTGCTGCGGTGTTGCCTGGTCAGCGGGGATGTCTCGACCGGAAAATCACGGACAAAAGTAGGTTCGTGGAGATGATCGCCGACGAGATGTTCCCAAAGTTCTTCGATGATTTTGCCGTGGCCTAACTTTGGGTCGAGCTCCAGCTCGCGCGCTTCGGCATAGGAACGAAGCTTGTCCACCGATGTCTCGGGAGTGACCTCTTCCGACAACGCCTCGGACAACGACTCGTACATTCCGAGTGTGGTCCACTCGCCGGACAGGTCGTACTCCGAACCGTCGGCGAGAGTGACCACCTGAGTACCGAGAACGTTCTGCGCCGCCTCCTGGATGAGCTGACGCGTCATCACCGCGTTGGAGTCATAGGTCGCATACGCTTCGTAGTACTCGAGCATGGCGAACTCCGGCGAGTGGGACGAGTCGCTGCCCTCGTTCCGGAAGTTCCGGTTGATCTCGAAGACCTTCTCGATACCGCCGACCACGCAACGCTTGAGGTAGAGCTCCGGAGCGATCCTCAAGTACAGATCGAGGTCGAAGGCATTCGAATGCGTGACGAATGGCCGCGCCGCGGCGCCACCGTGCAGCGTTTGCAGCATCGGGGTCTCGACCTCGAGGAATCCCCGGCCGTGAAACGAGTCACGCAGGGAACGCAGCACACCGGCCCGGGTACGGACCACGTCCTGGGCCTTGGGGCGCACGATCAAGTCGACATAACGCTGCCGGATCCGCGTTTCCTCGGCCAGCTCTTTGTGCGCCACGGGCAACGGGCGCAATGCTTTCGACGCGATCCGCCAGGAGTCGGCCATCACGGAAAGCTCACCGCGCTTGGAGGTGATGACCTCGCCCTCGACGAATACGTGATCGCCGAGATCGACATCGGACTTCCACGCCGCGAGCGCGTCCGCGCCCACCTTCGCGAGGCTGATCATCGCCTGCAACTCGGTGCCGTCGCCTTCGCGGAGACTCGCGAAACACAGTTTGCCGGTATTGCGCATGAACATGACGCGGCCGGTGACGCCGACGATCTCGCCGGTGGCCGTGTCGACGGGGAGGCCGGAATGCTTCTCGCGCACTTCGGCCAGCGAGTGCGTCCGGGGCACCTCTACCGGATACGGATCGATACCCTCCGCGATTATCCGGTCGCGCTTGTCCCGGCGCACCCGCATCTGTTCCGGCAGGTCTTCGTCGGGGCTCACGCCCTCGGATGCGGGGATTTCAGTCATGGCGCACAGCGTACGAACCCACGGGTTCCCTACGCCAACCGGATTACCTTTTCCGCGTCCGGGCCGGTGGGTTTTCTCTCCATTAACCTGGATCGTGTGAACTCATCCACTCCCGGCATCGAACCCGAACTGCACGCACGCCGCGCCGCCTCGTTCGGCGCGGAGGCCGCCGCCTATGCCGAGCACCGGCCCGACTATCCGGAAAAGGCACTGGCCTGGGCACTGGACGGCGTGAAGGGAACACCGGAACGGGTCCTCGACCTCGCCGCGGGAACCGGCAAGGTCAGCGAGGGCCTGCTCGGGCTGGGCGTCGCGGTCACCGCGGTCGAACCGGACGCCCAAATGCTCGGACAACTCACCAAGACGCTTCCCGCCGTGACACCGCTCATCGGGACGGCCGAGCGGATCCCGCTGCCGGACGCCTCCGTGGACGCCGTGGTCGTGGGCCAGGCCGTCCACTGGTTCGACCTCGACCGGGCCTATCCGGAGATGGCCAGGGTGCTGAAACCGGGCGGAGTCGTTGCCGCGCTGTGGAACCACGACGACGAATCGGCGGCCTGGCTGGCCGAGTTGAACACGCTGATCAAGACCTCGATGAGCAGGCGCTGGCTGAGCGACTACGAATCGCTACCGGAACACGAGGCTTTCGAGCCGTTCGAGAAGAAGACTTTCGGTCACAAACAACCCAGGACGGCGGAAACCCTGGTGGCGACTCTCGCCACGCATTCGCACATGCTGGTGGCCACGGAGGAGGAACGCGAAGCCAAACTCCGCACGGCCCGGGAATTCCTCGACCGGAACCCGGAAACCGCCTCGGGGGAATTCGACCTGCCGATCACCACCACGGTCTTCCGCGCCGGTAAACGATGACCGACTGGAAGGCGTGACTCGCGTGATCGAACCCGGAACTCGCGTGCTTGAAGCCGTGACTCGCGTGATCAGGGCCGTGACTCGCGTGCTCGGAGGCGGATCTCACGAGTGCGGGGTCCAGACACGCGAGTGACGGCTCCAAGCACGCGTGTCACGGCTTCAAGCACGCGTGTGACGGGTTTGAGCACGCGTGTGACGGGTCACGGACAGACGCCCACGGAACCAAGGCCTCATGACGCGGAGAGTTCCGCTGGTCGCCGCCCGCTGACGCCTCGCGTTTAGTCCTCTGGATGAGGTAGTTGCACACGCAAGGACCGCATCCAGAGGACTAAACGCGGTGGTTTCGTTCGTAGACCAGCCGCAGGCCCAGCAGCGTCAGATCCGGCACGTGCTCGGTGATGGTCTCCGATTCCTCCAGCACCAGCGGTGCCAGGCCACCGGTCGCGATCACCGCGACCGGCTCCGTCCCGCCCGGGGAGAGCTCGCGCTCGATCCGCTTCACCAGGCCGTCGACCTGGCCGGCGAAACCGTAGAGGATGCCGGATTGCAGGCATTCCACGGTGTTCTTCCCGATCACCGACCTCGGCGGCACCAGTTCCACCTTGCGCAGTGCCGCGGCCCGCGCGGCCAGGGCGTCGACCGAGATCTCGATACCGGGCGCGAAAGCGCCGCCGAGGAACTCGCCCTTGGCGGAGATGGCGTCCACATTGGTCGAAGTGCCGAAATCCACCACCACGCAGGCGGTCCTGGGGTGCAGATGGTGCGCGGCCAGAGTGTTCACCAGCCTGTCCGCGCCCACCTCTTTGGGATTGTCGACCAGGAGCGGCACACCGGTGCGCACTCCCGGCTCGATGACGATCTTCGGCAGTTCGGCGTAATACCGCGAAAGCATGACGCGAAGCTCCCGCAGTACGGCGGGAACCGTCGAAAGCGCGCTGATCCCGGTGATCGCGTCGGCGTGCGGGCCGAGGAGCCCGCGCATGGTGAGCGCGAGCTCGTCGGCGGTTGTCCGCGCGTCGGTGCGCATACGCCAGTCACCGATGAGCTCTCGGCCGGAGTACAGCCCCAGAACGATGTTGGTGTTGCCGACGTCGATCGTGAGCAGCAACGACTCAGCTTTCGGCGTGCAGCAGCGCGTCGAGACGGCGGGCGTCGGCGGTTTCGGCGACCGGGAAGGTCATCGTGTCGTCGTCGGCCAGCGTCACGGTTCCGCTCATCAGACCGGATCCCTCCGGCGCGTGCCCGGGGTTGGCGCCCTTCTCGACGATCCGGTTGTCCGCGTCGACGAAGACGACCCGCGGCCGGAACGCGGCCGCCTCGGCGTTCTCCATCTGCGCGTACGAAATCAGGATCACCAGGTCGCCGGGGTGCACCAGATGCGCCGCGGCGCCGTTGATGCCGAGCACCCCGCTGCCGCGTTCGCCCGCGATCACGTAGGTCTCGAGCCGGGCGCCGTTGGTTACGTCCACAATGGACACCTGTTCGCCCGGCAGCAGATCCGCCGCGTCCATCAGGTCCTCGTCGACGGTCACCGACCCGACGTAGTGGAGATCGGCCTGGGTGACCGTCGCCCGGTGAATCTTCGATTTCAGCATGGTGCGGTACATCGTGGACTCTCCCTATTCCCCTGCGTCCAGCGCGTGTTCCGGATGGTCCGCGGCGGCGCCGAGCACCACGCCGACGTTGTCGATCAGCCGGGTACTCCCCACCCGGGCCGCGATCAGCAACCGCGCTTCACCGTCGACGGGCGCGGGCCCGAGGTCGGTTCCCCTCAATTCCAGATAGTCGATCTCGACCGCGGGCCGCGCGGCGAGGGTCTGCCTGGCGGTCGCCAGCACGGCTTCCGCTCCGTCGCGCCCGACGAAGGCACCCGCGGTGAGTGCCGCCGACAACACGATCGCGTCCTCGCGCTGCTCAGGGGTCAGGTAGACGTTGCGCGAGGACAACGCCAGCCCGTCGCGTTCCCTGACCGTCGGCACCCCGATGACGCGGGTTTCGAAGTTCAGGTCACGCACCATCTTCTTGATCAGCACCAGCTGCTGGTAGTCCTTCTCCCCGAAGAAGGCGTAGTCCGGCCGCACGATGTTGAACAGTTTCGCCACCACGGTGAGCACGCCGGCGAAATGCCCCGGCCGCACCGCTCCCTCCAGCTCGTCGCCGAGCTCGCCCGGGTGCACCGTCACGGTGGCACCCTCGGGATACAGGTCCGACGCCTTGGGCAGGAAGCCCAGTTCGACGCCGTCCTCCTTCAGCACTTCGAGGTCCTTGTCCAGCGGACGCGGGTACGCCTCGAAGTCCTCGCCTTCCCCGAACTGCAGGGGATTCACGAAGATCGATGTCGCGACGACGGTGTTCGGCAGCCGCTTCGCCCGGCGGATCAGCTCGCGGTGTCCCGCGTGCAGGGCGCCCATCGTGGGCACCAGCGCGACCTTGCGGCCGACCCCGTGCAGGGCGCGCGTCACCTGGCTGACCTGCTCCGGCGGCTGGAAGGTGTGCAGCGTGCCTCGGGCGAATTTCGGTGTGGTCACTGCTTTTGCTGCCCTTCGGCGGGATCTGCGGGATCGGCGGGATCACTGAGGAGTTCCGTGAGCTCGGCGGCGGCCGAGGCGTCCAAGAGCCCGGCGGCGTCGCCGCGCGCCAGCGTGCGCTTGGCCAGCGCGCGATAGCTCGGGACGATGTCGGGGCCACGTTCGGCCAGCACCGTGAGGTGCTTGCGCACGGTGCCGAGATCACCACGGGCCACCGGCCCGGTGAGCGCCCGGTCCCCGTGTCGCAGAACATTATCCAACGCCGCCGACAACAACGGAGCCACCACGCGTTCGGGCTGGGCGATTCCCGCCTCCCGCAACAGTTCCGCGCAGTCGGCGACCAGTGTCATCAGGTGGTTCGCGCCGTGCGCCAACGCCGCGTGATAGAGCGCTCGCGCTTCGTCAGGGACCCGGACGGGCTCCGCGCCCATCTCCACGGTCAGCGCTTCACCGACGTTCCACGCCGCTTCGTCACCCTCTGTCGCCGTGACGCCGACGCTGCACGCGGCCAGCCTGTCGAGGTCTTCGGCGCGGCCGGTGAAGGTCATCACGGGGTGCAGGGCCAGCGGCAGCGCCCCGGCCTCGGCGGCGGGCGCGAGGACGTCGATGCCGTGCGCCCCGGAGGTGTGCACGACGATCTGTCCCGGGCGCAGCGAACCGGTGGCGACGAAACCGCGCACCATCCCGGCGAGCGCGTCGTCGGGCAGGGCCAGCAGGACGAGATCGGCACGACGGGCGACCTCGTCGGGCGGCAGGAGGGGGACGTCGGGGAGTAGTTGCTCCGCCCGGCGTACCGAAGCGCTGGAAAGGCCCGATGCGGCGACGACCGTGTGCCCGGCCCTGGTGAGCGCGGCGCCGACGACACTGCCGACCCGGCCGGCGGAGATGACGCCGACGGCCAGTCGAGCGGGCCTCATCATGGCGTGCGCCAGTGGACGCTCATGGTCGAAAACTCCTCAACTCGTTCCAGTCCCGCTCGGCAATCGCGGGTACCAGACGACGGCGCGAGGGTAACCCTCCGGCACGCGTCTGAAACGGCCCTCGTGACCAGCTTCACCTGACAGTGGTCACCCGCGCGGCGCGCCGTCGGCGAGCCGCACGGCCTCCGCACGCGACGTCTTGAGCACTTGAAGCAGCTCACGCTGCCGCTGTTTCGCCTCGTCGGTGAGCTTCCGGCCGCGCCGCAGGAACGCGAGCTCGGTCACGCTGGCCTGGTAGCGGCCGACAGCCTTCGCCGCTTCCCGGCCCGACTGTTTCCTCGCCTGTTTCCGCCACGACCGCCGTCCGGACAGGCTGGCCAGCAGCGCGACCTCGGAGGGGGCGATCCAGCGCGCGTCGACCATCATCGGCAACGCCGCCGCGACGATCCGCTGCTCGCGGCGCCGCTGCATGACCACCACCGAGAAGACCCCGATGAACAGCGGCACCATGATCAGGAAGTACACGTTCAGGAAGGTCTTGGCGCCGCCGAGCAGCGCGGCGCCGTTCCACAGCGCGTGCAGCAGCACCGCGACGACGTAGCCGCCGATCGGCGCCAGGATCCGCAACGAGCGGACCTTGGTGCTCGCGGCGACACCGAGCCCGATCCCGGTCATCACGGCGAACAGCGGATGCGTGAACGGCGAAAGCACGCCGCGGAGGAAGAACGCCGCGAGCACGCCCGCGCTCGTGCCGTCGCCGAAACCGTGCTCGGCGAAGGCGCGGCCGAAGTAATAGATGTTCTCGGTGAAGGCGAAGCCCGCGGCGGTGAACCCGGCGTAGACGATGCCGTCCACGACGCCGTCGAACTCGCTCGGGCGGCGCCACCACAGCAGGAGGATGAAGGCTGCCTTCGCGGCCTCCTCGACCAGCGGCGCGGAGATCAGGCCGCTGATCTTGCCGCCTCCGCCGCTGCCGAGCAGCAGGTCACCGACGGCTTCGGCGCCGCTGTTGAGCAGCAGCGCGATGATCGTCGCGACGCACGCACCCCAGACGAAGGACAGCAGCAGGAGCTTCGGCGGTTCCGGTTCCCAACGGTCGACCCACAGGAACGCGGTGACCACCACGGCGACCGGGACGAGCGCCGCGAGCACACCGATCGTCACGGCGGGCAGGCCGACCTTCTCGGTGACCGTGCCGAAGACGAACAGTCCGCAGAGCGCGACGGCGATCAGCCCGAGCACCGGCAGCAGCACGGTGATCGACCGGGACCGGCGGGCCCGGTCGGGACCGGGTGCCGGGGAGGAAGGCTCGCTCACAGCGGGTCACCCTACCGTCGGTACGGGGTCAGTCTTCGGCACGCCGCCTGCGCCGCGGGGTGGACTCGTTCGCGCCGTTGGCGGCGAGCAGGTCCATCACCGACCGGCCGGACGCGTGCGAGCCCGCCGCGGGTGTCTCCTGATGGCTGTGCGAGGACCCGTTGCGGGACGGCGCCTCGTCTTCGTCCGGCTTCGACCGCTTGCCGCCGTGGCGGCCGCCCGACTCGGCGCCGTTCTGCCAAGCCGGGGGTTCGCCGTCCGGGCGGCGGCGACGGCCGCCCCCGGTGGGCTCCGGGACGCTCGGGGCCGGGGTGAGCGAGACCGAGGAGTCCTCCGACGCCCGGCGACGACGTCCGCCGCCGCCGTTCTGTGTCACGCGGATCTCTTCGGGCAGCGTCGGGTTGACCGCGGGCGGCTCCGCCGCGGGCGAGCCGTGCCGCGACGGCGCCTCGGCGGCCGGACGGCGCACCGGTTCGGGCTCCGGCGGCCGCGCGGGCTCGGGACGGCGGACGGGCTCGGCCACGACCGGGATCGACGGCGGGGTCGGCGGCTCCGGGTCACGACGTGGTTCAGGGCGCGGCTCGGGACGCGGTTCCGGCCTCGGCAAGGAGGCCGACTGCTGCGGCTTGGGGCGCAGCCGGTCCTGGAAGTCGTCCTTCCTGGGGAACGCGGCGCTCAGGTCGGAGACAGGCCGCTCCTGCGTCCACGACGGCTTCCACTCGCCGGTGGCCTCCATCGGCTCCGCCGCGGCGGCGGGCTTGTTCGCGGGCGCCGGCGTGCCACCGGCCGGGCGGGATCGCTCGACCGGCTTCATGCCCGGCCGGGTCAGGCCGAGCTCGCGGTTCGGCCGCGGACGGTCCGGCTCGACCTTCTTGACCGGCTTCGCCTGCGCGGCGGGCTTCACCGGCGGCGTCTGCGTGCGGGTCGGCTCGTCCGGCCGCGGGGCGGGCGGACGCTGTACGGTGCCCGCGTCGAGGCGCTGCTGCAACGAAGCCTGCTGCGGGCGGCGAGGCGGTTCGGCGCGCTGGGGCTCCGGACGCGGCGGCTCAGGGCGCTGGGCTTCGGGACGCTGTGTTTCCGGGCGCTGCGCTTCGGGGCGTTGGGGCTGCCGGGCGACGGTGGGCATCGACGGCTGCGAGACCTCGGCGCGCGAGATGCCCGGCATCGACGGGCGGGACACCTCGGCCGGGGTCACCGGCGGCGGGGTCTTGCGCCGTTCGTCGACCCTCGGCATCGGCCGGGAGATCTCGGCGGGCGACATCCCGGGGTTGGACATTTCGAGCCGCTCGCGACGGGCGGCTTCGGCGGCGAGAGCCTCGGCGGCCTTCGAAGCGCGGGCGTCCGCCTTGCGCATGCTGCGGCGCGTCGATTCGTCGGCAGGCTTCGGCCGCTGGACCTGACTGCTCTGGCCGTACCCGCCTGCACCGTTGACCTGGCCGTTCGCCGGTTTGCGGCGGGCGGCGGGCGGGGTCCCGGCTCGGGCGGCCGCGGGTTCGAGGACGCGGTCGATCATCTCGGTCGGGCGTTCTCGCTCGCGTTCACGCTCGTCGACGTCGATCGTGGTGCTGCTCTTGGCCGCCATCAGCTGGGGCTTGCCGTTGCCGTTCTCGGCCCCCGCGCTCATCAGCTGCTTGTTGTCGAGGGACCGCATCCGGGTGGCCTGCGCGGTGAGCGCGACGCGTTCGAGAAGGACCTCGCCGCCGAAGAGCGACTGGAGGCTTTCACGCAAGGCGCTCACCTCGGCTCTGAGCGCTTCGAGCTCGTCGTGGGAGCGGGTCTCGGCGGCCTGCCGGTTCTCCGCTTCCATCTCCAGCTCGAACTCGCGGCGGGCGGCGATCTCGCGTTCCAGTTCCAGCTCGTAGACGGCCTGCGCCTCGGCGACGGCGTCCTCGCTGTGGGAAACGTGTTTCCGGTAGCGGACGGCCAGGAACGCACCGATCAAGGCGGCCCACAGCGCCGCGACGATCCCCAGCCGCAAGTAGCGGAGGTCGTCGGAAAGCACCAATGCGAGAGTCGCGCCGACGGCGAGAACCAAGCCGACGACAAGCCACGGCCTACCCGCAAGGCGGCCGCGCGAGTCGTCACCCACCCCGGTCATGCCCAACACCGTACCTTCTAGTAATCCGAACGAGACCTAGTCGGTACTTCGAGCGGTGGCTCTCGAGCGTTAACCGGTCGGCTCGGGATCGCGGTCCCGATCGCTGCCTTCGGGGGTCCGGCAGCAGTGTTCGAGCCACAAAGCCGCAGCTACCAGTGCCACCGAGCTGACGATCCCCACCGTCGCCGAGCGGAGATCACCGGCGGCCGCGAGGAGTTCGTCACGTCGCGGAAAAAGATACGCGAAAGCCGCCAGCCAGACGCCCGTCATGGCGGATCCGGCGAGAGAAGAGGCCTTCGCGAGGGCCACCGATCGGGCGACCGAGATCGCGGACAGCACCCGGCCCTCCTTGATCCGCGAACGGATGATGAAGGCGAGCACGACCTCGCAGAGCGCGAGGACGAGCAACGTGATCCCGGCGAAGAGCGGGAGCGCGGGAATGGATCCGTAGGCGACCTGGAAGACGAGATAGGCCAGGACCAAGCCCAGGAGGCCGGCCACCGCCAGCTCGCGTGGCCGGGTGAAGTGCATGGTCCAACGCTACCTGGCAGGCTTGACTCTCCACCAACTGGAGAGTCGACGATGAAGCACATGGGCACCGCAGCGGTCTTCACCATCGGGGAGCTGGCCAAACGAACCGGCCTGCCGGTGAAGACCATCCGCTTCTACTCCGACGAAGGGCTCCTGCCGCCGACAGACCGCACCGATTCCGGCTACCGCCTCTACGACGCCACCGCGATGGCGCGCCTGGAGCTGGTCCGGACGCTGCGGGAGCTCGGACTGGGGCTAGCGGACGTGGAACGGGCGCTGACCAGGGAAGCGACCATCGGGGACCTCGCGGTCCAGCACGTCGCCGCCCTGGACGAGCAGATCCGGCGGCTGGAACTGCGCCGCGCGGTCCTGCGAGCGGTGGCCAAACGGGACTCGCCACTGGAGGAGGTCGAACTGATGAACAAACTCGCGTCGATGTCGGACGAAGACCGCAAACGCTTGCTCGACGAGTTCTGGGCGGACATGGTCGAGGGGCTCGAACTGGATCCGCAGTTCTACGAGCGGATGATCTCGGCGAAACCGGAACTGCCCGACGACCCGACGCCCGAGCAACTGGAGGCGTGGATCGAGTTCGCCGAGCTCGTGCAGGACGACGAGTTCCGCGCGTCGATCCGCCGGATGAGCGAGTGGCACTCGCAGCTGAGGAAGCAGGACGGGGCGGACTTCGGCTCGAAGCAGCAAGAGCTGTGGATGGCGTGGAGCGCGAAGGCGTCCGAAGCGCTCGAAGCCGGCCTCGCGCCGGACTCGCCTGAAGGCCGGGAACTGGCGGAGACGATCTTCACGCAGTCTTCGCGAAACGGCCGGGACCCTGCCGACCCGGCCTGGCGGAAACGGCTGACCGACGGGATGGTGATCAGCTACGACCCGCGGGCCGAGCGGTACTGGATGCTGCTGGGGAAGATGAACGGCTGGCCGTCGTTCCCCACGCAGATGCCGCAGGCGGAGTGGATCATCGCCGCCCTGCGCTCCGCGCTGGAGTAGCAAGGGACCTTTGCTATCGCCCCGCCCCGCCGGCGTTTCGTCCTCTGGATGCGGTAGTTGGTGGTGCGAACTACCGCATCCAGAGGACGAAATGCGAGAGGTCAGGCGAGGGCGAGGGAGGTCAGCCGGACGGAATCGCGGTCCGAGGCGGGGCGGGCGGCGAGGAGGTCGGCGATCCGACCGTGGCCGGGGAGCACCGCGGCGGGCTCGATCTCCAGCCAGGGGATCAGCACGCTCGCGCGCTCCGGCGTGCCGGGATGGGGAAGCAGCAACTGGGGGTCGTCGGAGCAGACCCCGGCCACGGTCACTATGTCGACATCCAGCGTGCGCGGCCCCCATCGGACCTCGCGCACGCGTTCGGCGGCCTCCTCGGCGGCCTGCCCGGTGCGCAGCCAGTCCCAGTGATCGCGCGCCGGGTCGTCGACCAGGACGACGGCGTTGAGGAAGTCCGGCTGGTCCTCGACACCCCACGCCTTCGTCTCGTAGACCGACGACACCGCGACGACCGCCGGGCGCACGGCGTCGACGGCCGACTGAAGGAACGCGAGCCGGTCCCCCAGGTTCGACCCGAGCGAAAGCAGCGCGCGGCTCATCGCTCCCGCCGCACACTCACGGCGACGTCGTCGAAGTTCAGCGGGATCGGCGCGGACGGCTTGTGCACCGTCACCTCGACGGCGGTCAGCCGCTCGTCGCGCAGCACCTCGTCGGCGATCTTCCCGGCGACACTCTCGATGAGGTCGTACGGCTCGCCCGCCACGATCCCGGCGGCGAGCTCCGCCAGTTCGCCATAGTGCAGCGTCTTGGTCAGGTCGTCGGACGCGGCGGCCGGACCGAGGTCCAGCCACACCACGATGTCGACGACGAACTCCTGCCCGTCGCGCTTCTCGTGGTCGAAGACCCCGTGCCTGCCGAAGACCCTCAAGCCGGTCAACGTGATCCGGTCAGACAACGGGACTCCCCTTCCGCCAAGCCGCCGCGACGGTCACGGCGTCGATACTCGCGCCGACTTCGTGCACCCGCACCCCCCACGCGCCTGCCGCGGCGGCGAGCGCGGACACGGCCGCGGTCGCGTTCTCACGACCGTCCGGCGGGGCGGGTTTTCCGTCCTTTCCGGACAGGAGGCGTCCCAGGAACCGTTTGCGCGAGGCGCCGACGAGAACCGGGAAACCCAGTGACAGGAAGGAATCCAGGCCGTTCAGCAGCGCCCAGTCGTGCTCGGCGTTCTTCGCGAACCCGAGCCCCGGGTCGAGCACGATCGCGCCGGCGTCGACACCGGCGGCGACGGCTTCGTCCACTCGGGACAGCAATTCGGCGCGCACATCGGCGACGACGTCCTCATAGGACGCCAGCGCGTTCATGTCCTTGCTGTGCCCGCGCCAGTGCATCAGAACATACGGGACACCGGTCTCGGCGGCGACCTTCGCCATGTTCGGATCGGCCAGCCCACCGGAGACGTCGTTGATGACGGTCGCGCCCGCCTCGACGGCGGCGAGCGCGACCTCGGCCCGCGTGGTGTCCACCGACATCGCCACGCCGTCGGCGGCGAGTGAGCGGATCACCGGCATGATCCGGGAAATCTCCGTCTCGGCGTCCACCCGGGACGCTCCCGGCCGCGTCGACTCCCCGCCGACGTCGATCAGGTCCGCCCCGCGCGCCCACATCTCGTGCGCGTGCTCCAGCGCCTGCTCGACGCCGAGGTACCGGCCGCCGTCGGAAAAGGAATCGGGCGTGACGTTGAGAATGCCCATCACCGCGCACCGGCCGGGCCGGGGCAGGGCGGTCATCGGCGGCCCTTGATCAGGTCCAGCGCCTCCGCCCGCGAGGACGCCGAAGACTGCAGCAGCCCGCGCACGGCCGACGTCGTCGTCCGGGCACCGGGCTTGCGGATGCCGCGCATGGCCATGCAGAGGTGCTCGGCCTCGACCACGACGATCGCGCCGCGGGGCGCGAGTTTGCGCATGAGCGCGTCGGCCACCTGTGAGGTCAGGCGCTCCTGGACCTGCGGGCGCTTGGCGTAGAGGTCGACGAGGCGGGCCAGTTTGGACAGGCCGGTGACCTTGCCGTGGCCGTTCGGGATGTAGCCGATGTGAGCGACGCCGTGGAATGAGAGCAGATGGTGTTCACAGGTTGAAAACATCGGGATGTCCGTCACGAGGACGAGTTCTTCGTGCGCCTCGTCGAACGTGCGGTCCAGGACGTGGTCCGGCTCGGTGTAGAGACCGGCGAACATTTCCCGGTAAGCGCGAGCGACCCGGGCCGGGGTCTCCAAGAGACCGTCCCGGTCCGGGTCCTCACCACAGGCGAGCAGGAGTTCGCGTACGGCTTTCTCGGCCCGATCCTGGTCGAAGACCGGGCCTTGGCCGTTACCGCTTGGTGTCGTCCTGTCCGTCGTCACGCCGTTGCTGTCCTTCGTCCTGCTGACCACCGGGCTGGTCAGGGAACCAGCCTTCACGCGGGCGGTCTTCGGCGGGACGCCAGGGCTGGTTCGGCTGGCCGCCCGGCTGGGTCGCCGGGGTCCATCCGGGAGGAGCCCCGTAGTTCGGCGGGCCGCCGACGGGACCGCCCTGGTAACCACCTGCCGGACCGCCCGGCTGCTGCCCACCATATGCCTGGGGCCAGTGGCCGGTGCCGTTCGGCCCACCGTTCGGGCGGCCCCCGTTGGGGTAGGCGCCCGGCTGCGGCGGAGCGTACGGGTTCGCGTTCGGGTCCGGCGGCGGGACCGGGGCACCGTACGGCGGGCCACCGGGAAGGTCGCCGCCGCCCTGCGCGGTACCGACCGGGGTCGGCGCCGGCTGGAGGACCGGCTGCTCCTTCTTCTCCTCCGGCGGCGGCCACGGCTCGCCGCGCTCCATCGCCAGCTCGCCGGGGGTCTTGATCGGCGGCTTGTCGGACGGCTTGCGGTCGCCGAACTCGTTGAAGATGGTGATGTGCGGGCGCTTTTCGACGGTCGCGAAGATCCGCTCGAGGTCCTTGCGGGTCAGCGTCTCCTTCTCGAGGAGCTCGATGACCAGCTCGTCCAGCACGTCACGGTAGGTGCTCAGCACGTGCCACGCCTCGGTGTGCGCGGTCTCGATGAGCTTGCGCACCTCCTCGTCGATCTCGTGCGCGACTTCCAGCGAGTAGTCCGCCTGGCGGCCCGCCGAGCGGCCGAGGAACGGGTCGCCCTGCTCCTGGCCGTACTTGACCGCGCCGAGCCGGGCGCTCATGCCGTATTCGGTGACCATCGCGCGGGCGATCTTGGTCGCCTGCTCGATGTCGGAGGAGGCACCGGTGGTGGGCTCGTGGAAGACGAGCTCCTCCGCCGTGCGGCCACCCATCGCGAAGACCAGGCGGCCGATCATCTCCGAACGGGTCATCAACTCCTTGTCGTCCTCCGGGACGAGCAGGGCGTGACCGCCGGTGCGCCCGCGCGGCAGGATCGTCAGCTTGTAGACCGGCTCGATGTCCGGCATCGCCCACGCGGCCAGCGCGTGCCCGCCCTCGTGGTAGGCCGTGATCTTCTTCTCCTTCTCGGAGATGATCCGGCTCTTGCGGGCGGGGCCGCCGACGACGCGGTCGACGGACTCCTCCAGGGCGGCGTCGGTGATGACGTGCCCGTTCTGGCGGGCGGTGAGCAGCGCGGCCTCGTTGAGCACGTTCGCCAGGTCGGCGCCGGACATGCCGACGGTCCGCTTGGCGAGGCTGCTCAGGTCGGTGCCCTGCGCGATCGGCTTGCCCTTGGCGTGCACCTCGAGGATCGCCTTGCGGCCGCGCATGTCCGGTGCGGACACCGGGATCTGGCGGTCGAACCGGCCGGGACGCAGGAGCGCCGGGTCGAGGATGTCGGGACGGTTGGTCGCGGCGATCAGGATGATGCCGCCGCGCGCGTCGAAGCCGTCCATCTCGACGAGGAGCTGGTTCAGCGTCTGCTCGCGTTCGTCGTGGCCGCCGCCGAGGCCGGCGCCGCGCTGGCGGCCGACCGCGTCGATCTCGTCGACGAAGATGATGCAGGGCGCGTTCTGCTTGGCCTGCTCGAACAGGTCGCGGACTCGCGAGGCACCCACACCGACGAACATCTCGACGAAGTCGGAACCGGAGATCGTGTAGAACGGCACGCCCGCCTCACCGGCGACGGCTCGCGCGAGCAGCGTCTTACCGGTACCGGGCGGCCCGTAGAGCAGGACGCCCTTGGGGATCTTCGCGCCGAGCGCCTGATAGCGCGCCGGGTTCTGCAGGAAGTCCTTGATCTCGTACAGCTCTTCGACGGCCTCGTCGGCGCCCGCGACGTCCCCGAAGGTCGTCTTGGGCATGTCCTTGTTGAGCTGCTTGGCCTTCGACTTGCCGAAGTTGAGGACGCGGTTCCCGCCGCCCTGGGCGTTGTTCATCATCCACATCAGCAGGCCCAGCACCAGCGCCAGCGGAATGGCGAAGATCAGGATCTGGGTGAGGACGTTCTGCTGGGTGACCTTGGTGGTGAACTTGACCGGGTTGTCACCGCTCTTGAGGCCGATGAGCTGGCCGTAGATGGTGCCCGCGACGTTCGCCGGGTACTGCGCGATGATCTGGTCGACCTGCTGGCCGTCGACCTCGATCTTCTTGTTCAGCAGCAGCTTGACCTGCTGCTCCTTGTCCTCTTGCGAGGCTTCCTTGACGTTGTTCGCGGTGATCTGCTGGTTCGCGACCGAGATCGGCACCTGGGTGTAGCCACGATCACTGTCGAAGATCGTGTTGTATGCGAGAAACGCCAGTACCGCCGCGAGAATCCAGAGCACTGGGTTCCTGAGCACGCTCTTCCGGTTCATACGACTCGGCCCTGGTGGCCTCGACCCTTCCTGGTTGGGCGGCTTCCTGTGATACCCGCCATCACGATCTTGACGACCCATGGTGCTCCGACACCCGCCCCTCAGGATACCGCCCGCCTGGACGGACGAGGGTGGTGAGCCTCTCGGACGTCAACGGCGGACGCCGCGCGAGGGTTCCCGGAGCGCGACCCTAGCGTGTGTCGACCGCCACACCGGCGGCCATTTCGCCCAGGCGCATGCGGAGTGTCTTGACGTCGGCGGGTGAGACGGTGACCCACTCGCGACCGTCCGGACCGGCCTGTGACGTGCTGAGGTAGCGGCCGCTGGAGGTGTCGAACCAGCCGAGGACCCGGGAGCGCTGCTTGGCGCCCACGTGGGACCGGCTGTTCGCGGCGAGCTGACCGCCGCGCAGCCGCGGCTGGCCGGTGAGCTTGCCGAACGCCTCGCGCGGATCCGCGGTGATGCGTTCACTGAGCGAGACGCGGGACTTCTCCTTGCGGCGGGTCTTCGCCGCTTCGGGCTCCTCGGCCTGCTTCGTCGGGTTGACGGCGCCGCGGATCGGCTCGGTGCGGCGGGCGTCGTCGATCGGCAGCGTGATGGAGGCCTCCGAACCGCGCTGCCCTGGGGGCAGCAGGTCGACGACCGCTGTCGGGAGCCCGTCGGCGGGCGCTTCGCGCAGCCAGATCCCGGACTGGTCCTGGATGGCGATCACCCCGTCGCGGCCGTCGGTGGCGCCGAGCACGGCGATCGTCGGGGCCTGGAATTCGGGGATGTGCAGCGCGTCGATGGTCAGTGAGCCGCGGGCGAGGAGATACAGCCAGTCCTCGATGCGCCGTTCGAGCCGTCCCCGGCCGTCGCGGAGGCCGCGGGCCTGGAGTTCGCCGTCGACGCGCTGGCGCAGCGCCCGGCGTTCGAGCTCTGTCGCGCCGTGCGAACGCACGCGCAGCGGATACGGCAGGTCACCGAGCTCGGCGGACTCCCAGAGGAAGTCGAACGCCAGCGGCGTGAAGTGTTCCTGGTGCATTGGTTCGTGCCCTCCCGGCACCTTGGCTTCTGGACCTCGGGACGCCCAGAGGGTTCACGATAGCGAAGGGGTACGACAGTCGTCGTCCGGATGCGGGAAGTGACACTCGCGGGACGGCAAGGCGACCGAGACGGGTCTCCCCAAGGGCGCCCCGCGCCCGGCGGAGACTTCACCGTCGCGCGCCCTCTTTTGGGCCGAAGGCCCACGGAAATTCGTTGAAGGGGCGCCCTCGCTCTCAACCCGAGTTGGTAGCGGCTCTGCGCCCCTTCGGCGAGTTTCCGTCAGCGCGCGACAGAAGATTCAGCCGCGATCTTCCCCAGCATCTCCGTGAGCCGGTGCCGCAAAGTCGCCGGATCCGCGGGCGCGATGGTGATCCAGTCGCGGCCGTCGGAGCCGCGGGTGGCCTGGGTGAAGTACCGGCCGGACTGCGTGTCGAACCAGCTCAGCACCGAAGACCGGCTCCGCGTGCCGTGCTTGCTGCGCGCGTTGGCGCCGAACTGCCCACCGCGAAGCCGCGGCTGCGCCTGGAGCCGCGAAAGGGCTTTGCGGTCCTCGTCGGACGTCGCCGAGCCGTCGACCTGCGGCTGGCGGCGCTGCAGGAAGTCCGCGCCCGAAGCGCCGACGAGACCGTCCAGCGGGAGGGTGATCGACTTCTCCGTGCCGCGCGAACCCGGCGGCAGGAGGGAGACGATCGCGCTCGCGAGGCCGTCCGGGGCGATCGGGTGGAAGTGGAAACCGCGCTGGTCCTGCACCGTCAGGAGGCCTTGACCGCCGAGCAGCGACGCGACCGCGAGCAGCGGTTCGGTGTTGGGGTTGTTGAGCTGGACGCAGTCCAGGCTCAGATCCGGCAGCGCGAGAACGCCGAAATAGTCCTCGATGTGGGGTTCGGGACGCCCGCGCTCGTCGGCGAGACGGCGCTGGTTCAGCGACTGGAGCGTCCGCGTCCGCAGCGCGCCGCGCTCGTCCATGGTCGCCCCGTGCGAACGGAGCCGCAGCGGGTACGGCAGCTCGCCGGCGTTCGCGCTCTCCCACAGGAAGTCCAGCTCGACCGCGGTGAGCAGTTCACCGTTCGCCATCTTCCGCCCCTAGTGTCTATTGGTGAACCCGCGTCCGCGATCGGCGTCGGCAGGACGCCGCCTGGTCATCTGCCTCACGACCGCGGGCAGGGCGTCCTGCCACCGCGATAGCGGGGCCTTCGGCCGGGGCGGGTTCACGCGTTGTCGCCTTTTCGGCGTCCGACTTCAGCTCCGCCGACAGGCTCGCACAAGTCAGCGGGCGCGCGGCTGGTGAACGGCCCCGCGCCCCGGGAAAACCGCGCAATCGCTCGTCGTCTTCGGTCCAGGCACCGATGACCGGCGGCGGGGTCGCCTCGTTGGCACCGAAGGCGTCGTCCGGGTCCGGCTCGATGAGGAACGACGCGTGCGTGTGCTCCTCTTCCTGCTCGGCCTGCGCACCGTGGGCGCCCATGCCCATGCCGCCGCCCATGCCCTGCATCGGCGGGGTCGGGCCGCCACCGATGGTGCCGCTGGAGGACACGATGCCCTGCTGCGGCACGGCCTGGGACGCGGCGCTCTGCGCGGGCGCGGCGTTGTCCGTCGCCGCGGCGCCGGTGCTGTCGGAGTCCTTGGCACCGGACTTGTTGCCCTGTCCGAGCGCCTTGGCACCGGCGTAGCCGAGGCCGCCGCCGAGACCGGCCGCGGTGAGCGCCTGGCCGAGCCCGCTGCCGCCGCTCGCCGCCGGGGCATGCGGGGCGATCGGGGCACCGGCACCGGACGCGACACCGGCGCCCGGCGCGACACCCGAAGCCGGGAGGTTCCCGGTGGCGGGGTTGTAGCCGGCCTGCGAGAACACGCCCGAATCCGGACCGGCGTGGACGACCGGAGCCGCGCCATTGCCCTGCGGGCCGCCGTAGCCGTGCGTTCCGGCGAAGCCCGGGGTGCCGGAGACGGCGCCCGGGTTGAGGCCGCCGCCACCGACGTTGCCGACACCGCTGAAGCCGACGTTGGTGTGCGTGGCCGTCGGCTTCATGCCGAGGGAATCGGGGCCGAAGCTCGGCGTCGAGCTGTCGACCTCACTCATTTCCTTGGTGTAGGCCTCGAGGAACCTGGCCTGCTCCGCCCGCACTTCCTTGTCCTGGTCGGCGAGGGGCTTCTGGTCGGTGATCATGCCGACCGGGCCCGCCGCGAGGGCCGCGCCCATCGCGCCTTCAGGGGTGTAGTTGGTCGGCTTCGGCATCAGCTTGACCTTGGTGGCCGCGTCGGCCTGCTTCTGCAGCCTGTCCGCCATCGTGTTCGCGGCCTCGGAGGCCTGCGAACCCGAGTTCGCGATGGCCACCAGCGAACCCTGGGCGCTCGCCGCGCCCTGGCCGATCCAGGCGGAGCCCAGTTCGGAGATCGCGTTGTAGAGGTCGTTCGACGCCTGGCTCAGCTTGGTGCCGTGCGAGGTCCACGACTGGCCGATCGACGTCGCGGTGCTCGGGTCGTTGCCGATGTTGGCCTGGTTCCACAGGTCCTGGCTGCTCGGGGCGCTCTCCCAGTTCGGCGGGTTCGTGATGGCGCGGTCCGCGCCGATGTCGAATCCGTCCGAGCGCCCGCGAGCGCTGGAGACGATCCCCGCGGCCTGCGAGTTGTCGCCGAGCTGGACCGGGGTGCCGCTGGTGTTGCTCTCGCCGTAAGAGTCGGCGCTGTGCTTCGGTGGCATGGCTTTCTGACTCCCCCTCAGACGTTCCGGAACGGCTCGGCCGCGGCCTGGTCGATCTCGTGGTAACGGGCCATCGCGGTGACGATGCCGGACTCGGCCGCCTCGTACTGCTGGTAAAGGTTCTGGAGGGCGGCGGTGTACGAGTCACCGCCACCGTCGGCGCGGTTCGCGACCTTCGCGGCGATGGCGTTGCCCACCGGGTTGTTGCCCAGCTTCGGCGCCTGACCGAGGTCACCGGCACCGTGAAGCAGGGCCTCGACGGCGTCCTTGCCGGTGCGGATCTTGTTCAGTGCGGTCTGGGCCGCGTCCGGGTCGATCCCGACCTGGCCCTGGGCCGCGGCGTTCTTGAACGCGTTCGCGTCCGCCAAGCTGCTGTTCCCCATCTGAGCTCTCTCCGTTTCCCCCGGGCCAGGCCACGACGGATTCGTGGCAAAGGTCTTCGCATAGGTTAACGCACCTGATCGCAGCCTATGACGCGTTCACCACGCTCAGGGTTCCGTATTTCCGCACGAGCGGGCAAGCGGTTCTCAGGACGTGTAGACGTGCGGGTCCAGGGTGCCGATGTAGGGCAGGTCCCGGTAACGCTCCGCGTAGTCCAGGCCGTATCCGACTACGAATTCGTTGGGGATGTCGAACCCGATGTACTTGACCGGTACATCGACCTTGACCGCCTCCGGCTTGCGCAGAAGAGAGACGACCTCGAGCGAGGCCGGGTTGCGGCTCGCGAGGTTCTTCAGCAGCCAGGACAGCGTGAGCCCGGAGTCGACGATGTCCTCGACGATGAGCACGTCGCGGCCGGCGATGTCGCGGTCGAGGTCCTTGAGGATCCGCACCACGCCGGACGACGACGTCGCCGAGCCGTAGGAGGAGACCGCCATGAACTCGAGCTGGGAAGGAAGAGGGAGCGCCCTGGCGAAGTCGGTCATGAACATCACCGCGCCCTTGAGCACGCCGACGAGCAGGAGATCTCCCTGCCCGGCGCCGGGTCCGTCGGCCGGATAGTCCGCGGCGACCTGCGCGGCCAGCTCGGCGATCTTTTCGTTGATCTGCTGCTCGGTGACGAGCACGGAGGCGATCTCGCCTTCGTACACAGGACGATCCCCTCTAGGTGGTGGACTGGGGTGCTTCGACGGAGAGCCTGCCATGCGCCCGTGCGGCCACCAAGTCGCCGGGTAGCCAAACGCCCCCCTGACCCCGCCAATTGCCCACCAGCGCGTCGATCGAACGCAGATGGGCGTCGGTGAGTTCACGGACCCCGGAGTCCAGCAGCCACCTGCGGAGGACACGTCGCCGCAGCGCGGGCGGCTCGGTGGCGAGCACCGCGACGTCGAGCCCTTCCTCGGTGAAGGCGCGCAGGTAGACCTCGCCCGCGAGTGTGTCCAACGCCTCGGTGTCCTCGCGCAGTTGCGCCGCCGTGCGGGCGAGCGAAGCCGCGACACCGCCTGCCAGCACATCCTCCAGAAGGGGCAGTACTTCCGTTCTCAACCGGACACGGGTGAACCGCGGGTCCTCGTTGTGCGGGTCCTGCCACGGGTCGACGCCGAGCGCCCGGCAGGCCTTCCGGGTGGTGGCGCGCGTGACGCCGAGCAACGGCCGTCCCCACGGCGGATCGTGCGGCCGCATGCCGGCCAGCGAACGCGGTCCCGAACCCCGGCCGAGGCCGAGCAGGACGGTTTCGGCCTGGTCGTCGAGGGTGTGACCGAGCAGGACGAGGCCGTGCCCGCCGGGCCCGCTGTCGAGTGCCGAACGCAAGGCGCCGTAGCGGGCCCGGCGGGCCGCCGCTTCCGGTCCGCCCGCGCCCTCGACCCGCACCTTCAGGACTTCGGCGCTGTGGACGCCCAGTTCCCGCGCCGTGTTCGCGGCCAGGGCGGCGGTCTCGGCGGAACCGTCCTGGAGACCGTGGTCGACGACGAGCGCCCGCACCTTCAGCCCGGCGCGGGTCCCGGTGAACGCGGCCGCCTCGGCCAGCGCGAGCGAATCCGCGCCGCCGGAGACGGCGACGCACACCTCTTCGAAAGCACCGGCCGACGTGAGGAAGTCCCGCACGGCCGTGCGTACGGCCGCGATCGCCGGATCCGGTCCGCTCACCCGTGCAGGCGCCGCACCCAGGCCGCCGGATCGGTGATCTCGGCGCGGGTCGGCAGCGTGTTCGGCGACGTCCAGACGGCGTTGAAACCGTCCATGCCGACAGCCTCGACGACGTGTTTCGTGAACTTCGCGCCCTGCTCGTACTGGCGCATCTTCGCGTCCACGCCGAGCAGGCTGCGCAGCACGCGGTCGATCAGGCCGCCGCCCTTGCGCCGCGCGGTGAACCGCGAACGGATCAGCTCGACACTCGGCACGACCCGTGGCCCGACGGCGTCCATCACGAAGTCGGCGTGCCCCTCCAGCAGGGTGGAGAGGGCGAGCAGTCGGTCGAACACGGCGCGCTCGCTCGGCGACTGGAGGAGTTCGGCGAGACCGGCGCCGCCCGTCTTGCCCTTGCCGATCTGCTTGATGGTGTCCGGCAGGCGGCCGACCAGATCGCTCAGCCCGTCCGCGTCCCGGCCGGCGAGCCCGCCGATCAGGCGCTCGACCTCGTCGGCGAAGTAGTCGCGCAGCCAGGTGACCGCGGTGAACTGCAATCGGTGGGTGCATTCGTGCAGGCAGACCCAGAGCCGGAAGTCGTGCCCCGGCACGTCCATCGCCCGCTGGGCGGCGACCACGTTCGGCGCGACGAGCACGAGCTGCCCCTGGCGTTCCGGCCCGCCGAACGGGTCGTACTGGCCGAGGACGCGGGAAGCCAGGAACGCGAGCACCAGACCGGTCTGGACGCCGGCGCCACCGGCCAGCACGGGTGCCAGCGGCCCGCCCTGCGCCTCCGGCAGCGCGCGCCCGGTGAGCGCGTCGAGCCCCGAGGCGGCCGAGCGGACCCAGCCGGGCCTGTCGACGACTTCGGCGGGCAGCAGCGGCAGGTCGAGGCCTAGTCCGGTCAGCTCGCGGACGTGGCCTTCCGCCTCGATGGTCAGGTCGCGTAGCTCGGCGACGGCTTCGTCGGCCTCTTCGCGGTCGACGACCGGACCGCCGCGCACCAGGAGCGCGCCCGTCGAGGCGGCCAGGGACCAGTCGACCATCGAACGCGTCTTGGTCGGCGTTTCCTCAGTCACTCTTATGACGCTACCCGCTGGAAGGCCGAATTCCGCCCTGACTTCCTCACGCTCCGATTCCGGTCGCTCACCGGATCACCGGCAGCCGCATTTGTGCAGGGTCGCCGCGACGACGTCGAGCGCGGCCCGGCCCTTGTTCTGGTCCGAACCGGACGACATCAGCGCGAACACCAGCATCCGGCCGTCGGTGTCCAGCACCACGCCCGCCAGGGTGTTCACGCCGGACAGCGTCCCGGTCTTGCCGCGCACCCAGCCGCGGCCCGCCGCCGAAGCCGGGTCGCCGTAGCGCTTCTCCAGCGTCCCGCTGCCGCCCGCGACGGGAAGACCGGCCAGCAGCGGCCGCAGTTTCGCCGTCCTCGGGTCCTTGCCGTCCGGCGCCGCCGCGACCGCGAGGATCTCGCTGAGCACCTTGGCCGGGATCTTGTTCTGGTCGGACAGCCCGCTGCCGTCGTTGATCTGGACGCCGGTCAGGTCGAACCCGGCTTCCTTGAGCACGTTCATCGTCGCTGTCGCGCCGCCGGTGAACGATGCTTCGCCGCCCTTCGCGAGCGCGATCTGGCGGGCGAGGACGTCGGCCATCAGGTTGTCCGAAAGCTGCAGCAGCGAGTTCGCGAACTCGGTGAGCGGCTGCGACTTGACCTCGCCGAGTACCTTCGCGTCCTTCGGCGCCGTCGTCGTGCCGCCGGCCTGGGCTTCGAGCTTCCCCGCGATCTTCTGGGTCAGCGCGGCGGCCGGGTTCGCGACCCGGGGCGCGTGGTCGTTCTTCGGGTCGTTGCGGCCGCCGTCGGCCATCACGGGGAGGACCGGCGCCATGTAGGTGTTCCCGGCGGCGGTGTCCTCCGGGTCCCAGCCCTTCGCGGACGTCGGGCCCTTGAACACGCTGATATCCAGCTGGACCTTGGTGATCTTGCCGCCGCCCGCCTTCTTGACCTGGGCGACGAGGTCGTCGACGTGGGCGGCTCCCGGGTACAGCGGCGAGTCGGTGCCCAGCGGCAGCGAGGTCAGCGAGGGGTCGCCGCCCGCGACGAGGATGGCCGTGGACGGGTCGGCGCCCTGGACGACCTTCGTGGAGATCTGCGTCCCGTGGTCCATCGACAGCAACGCGGCCGCGACGACGAGGATCTTCGTGGTCGACGCCGGGGTCAGCGGGGTGCCGGAGTTCTTGTCCCAGAGCACGTCTCCGGTCGACGCGTCCACCACGGTGCCGGTGAGCGTGCCGAGGTCCGGGGCGCCGGCGGGGCCGGACAGGGCGGCAGCGAGACCTTCCTTCGTCGGCGCGACGCCGTTGATGTCCGGCCCGTGCAGGACCCGGGTGACCCCGGCGGGTTTGGGGATGTCGCCCTTCGGCGCGTTCGGCGCCCAGGGCAGGCCGAGCCGGTTCGACACCTTCGGCATCGCGGCGGCGCCGCCCATCCCGGCCAGCAGCAGGACGACGACCAGGGTCGTGATCAGCAGGGCCTTGCGTTTGCGCTTCGGCTTCGGCGCGGGTGCCGCCTCGGTCTCGGCGGCCGGTGGCTCCTGGGAAGGCGGCTCGGGCCGCTGGATGCCGACGGTGGCCTCGGAGTCGAAGCGCTCTTCGGCGGGCTCGATGCGGACCGGGCGCGCGTGCATGGTCGCGGACGGGACCGGCGCGGGCGGCGGCGGCTCGATCCGGCTCTGCTCGGGACGGCGAGGCGGCTGGGGCTCCTGGAGCGGGGGTTCCGGCCTCTGGGGTTCCTGGAGCGGGGGCTCCGGCCGCTGGGGCTCCGGCCCCGGCTCGGGTCTCGCCAGCTCGTGATCACGCGTGGGCGTCGCGGCGCCCCGGTCGAACTGATCCCAGTCCGGTTTGTCTGTTTGCTGCGGCCGGACAGGCTGGACGAAGACGGTTTTCGGCGCCTCGGGCTCCGGATCGACCGGAGTCACCGGCTCGAAGGCGGACCACTTCGGTGTGGGGGTCTCCGGGACGTCCGGCTCTTCCTCGACTTCGACGACCGGCTGGAACCAGGAATCACTTTCGGGTGTGACCTTCGGCACTGCCAGCTCTTCGGTCTTGCCGTTCGCCAGCCCCGACATGGGCAGCCAGACGGTGGCCTCGCTCTGCCCTTTCGTGCCCTTGGGCTCGACGGATGAGGTGTCCTTGTCGTCCGACGGCCAGCTCGGGACATCGTTTTCCGGCACGTAACGCTCCTTCATCCACCGTCCGGGGAAGGGGCCAAGCTCACATACGACCACATCGATGCGACCGCCCGAGCCCCCGTGGTCCACACTAGTGAAGACAAGACGATGATTTCGGTGAGCCGTCCGCGAGGCGGGGCGTACCAAAGACGAGAGCAGCGAGGCCGGCGTGGAATTCGACGTCACTATCGAAATCCCCAAGGGGGAGCGCAACAAGTACGAGGTGGACCACAAGACCGGTCGGATCAAACTCGACCGGACCTTGTTCACGGCCACCCAGTACCCCGCCGACTACGGGTTCATCGACGACACCCTCGGCCAGGACGGCGACCCGCTCGACGTGCTGGTGCTCGTCCAGGAACCGACCTTCCCGGGCTGCCTGATCCGCTGCCGCGCGATCGGCATGTTCCGGATGACCGACGAGAAGGGCCCGGACGACAAGGTCCTCGCGGTCCCGACGAACGACCCGCGCCTCGAACACCTGCGGGACATCCACCACCTGAACGAGTTCCACAAGCTCGAGATCCAGCACTTCTTCGAGGTGTACAAGGATCTGGAGCCGGGCAAGAGCGTCGAGGGTTCGACCTGGGTCGGGCGTACCGACGCCGAGGCCGAGATCAAGCGTTCGTACGAGCGTGAGACCGACCGGCTGGCCAAAGAGGCCGTCGACGGTCCGTCGCACTAGTACTCAGAGCTGAAGGGGCCCTTCACCGCATGTCGTGCGGTGAAGGGCCCCTTCGCTGCGTCTTATGCGGGTATGGCGTCCTTCAGCCCCCGCCGTACCGCTACGCCGAGTAGCCCGGGATCGGGAACGGCGCCAGGAACTCGCGGATCTCGGCGGCGATGGTGTCCAAAGCGGACTGTTCCTCGCCAGCCGCCGCGGTGATCGTGCGGTCGATCCACTCCGCCACCTTGACCTGGTGCTCCGGCTTGAGCCCGCGGGTGGTGATCGCGGAGGTGCCGAGCCGGATGCCGGACGGGTCGAACGGCTTGCGCGGGTCGAACGGCACGGTGTTGTAGTTCAGCTCGATGCCGGCGCGGTCCAGCGCCTGCGCGGCGGGCTTGCCCGGCACGTTCTTGTTCGTCAGGTCGATCAGCAGCAGGTGGTTGTCGGTGCCGCCGGACACGAGGTCGTAGCCGCGTTCGACCAGCGCCTCCGCCAGCGCCCGCGCGTTGGCGACGATCGTGTGCGCGTACTCGGCGAACTCCGGCTTCTGCGCCTCGCCCAGCGCGACGGCGATCGCGGCGGTCGTGTGGTTGTGCGGACCGCCCTGCAAGCCGGGGAACACCGCCTTGTCGACGGCTTTCGCGTGGTCGGCGTCGGAGAGGATCATCGCGCCGCGCGGGCCGCGCAGGGTCTTGTGCGTGGTCGTGGTGATGACCTGCGCGTGCCCGACCGGCGACGGGTGCGCGCCGCCGGCGACCAGTCCGGCGATGTGCGCGATGTCGGCGACCAGGACGGCGTCCACCTCGCGGGCGATCTCGGCGAACGCCGGGAAGTCGATGGTGCGCGGGATCGCGGTGCCGCCCGCGAAGATCAGCTTCGGCCGGTGCTTCAGCGCGAGTTCGCGGACCTGGTCGAGGTCGACACGGCCGGTCTCCTTGCGGACGCCGTAGCGGACCGGGGTGAACCACTTGCCGGTCGCGGACACGCTCCAGCCGTGCGTGAGGTGACCGCCGTCCGGCAGCGCCATGCCGAGGACGGTGTCGCCCGGCTGCGCGAACGCCAGGTACACCGCGAGGTTCGCCGGGGAACCGGAGTACGGCTGGACGTTGGCGTGTTCGGCGCCGAAGACGGCCTTCGCGCGCTCGATGGCGAGGTTCTCGACCTGGTCGATGAGCTGCTGGCCCTCGTAGTACCGCTTCCCGGAGTAGCCCTCGGAGTACTTGTTGGTGAGGACGGTCCCGGTCGCTTCCAGGACGGCCTGGGAGACGTAGTTCTCGGACGCGATCAAGCGGATCTTGTCGTGCTGCCGCTTCGCCTCGTCCTCGATGAGCCCCGCGATCCGCGGATCGGCGGTGGCGAGCGCGGAAAGTGCTGGCTGGTGTGTCATGGCGTACTCCGGCTCAGGAGTGGCCTTCACCCAGGCGCGCGGTGCCGGCCCGAATTCGCTTCCCGGTGGTGCTCCACCTCAAATGCGCCAGTCGCTGGTGCCCTCAGAGCCTAGTGCACCCCGCCGGGGCGGAATCCGGCATGCGGACGATGTCCGGCACACCAACGGCGGCTGCACCCGGCCGTCCGATCGCAGAACGCCTCCGCGCAGACGGCACAGCGTTTGATCCGCCTCCAGCCACCGAACGCGACCAGTTCCGCCAGCCCGGAGGCGCCCGCGACCAGGTCGCCGCAGCCCGGCCACGACGTCACCTGCACCAGGCGCCAGCCGTTTCCGGCCTCGGCCAACCGCGGCGCGGCGCCGGTCCCGGCGAGGATCCGGTTGAGCCGGTCGGCGGCGGCGCGTTCGTCGGGCAGCGCCGAAACGACTCCGGCGAGCCAAGGATTCCCTTGGGCCAGCAGCCTTTCCGCGACTTCGAGAGCCGGGTCGAGGTCGCGGAAAGGCGGGACGATCGTGTGCTTGCGCGTCACGGTTCTTCGATCGCGACGCCCATCGAGCGAGCGGTGCCCGCGATCGTGCGCATGGCCGCTTCGATGTCGCCGGTGTTGAGGTCCGGCAGTTTCCGCTCGGCGATCCCGCGCAGCTGTTCCCGGGTCAGCTTCCCGGCGACCTCATGCCCTGGACGGCCTGATCCCTTGCCGCCCAAGGCTTTCTTGATGAGGAACGACGCCGGCGGGGTCTTCAGCCGAAGTTCGAAGGACCGGTCCTCGAACACCGACACGACCACCGGCACGATGTCGCCCCGCTGCGCCGCCGTCGCCGCGTCGTAGGCCTTCTTGACCTCGACGAGGTTCACGCCGGTCTGCCCGAGCGTCTTTCCGAGGTCGACCACCGGCGCGTCGCCGGCGGTCAACTCGAGCGTCGCCTGGTGCGTTTTCTTCTTCGACTTCGGTGCCATGCGCCCGAAGCTAGGGTCTCCAGCTACTGGAGAGTCAATCGATCGGCTTCACGCTTTCCGCGTGCCTTCGCGCCAGCTCCTGGTAGATCACCGCGTTGTGCTCGACCCAGCCTCGGGCGGTGCCGTCGAGCGGGACGTGCTTCTTCGCCGGGCTGCCCATCGCGACCGTCTCCGGCGGGATGACCATGCCGGGCGTCACCGTGGCGCCGGCCGCGACCAGGGCCTTCGCGCCGATCTGGGCCTTGTCGAGCACGGTCGAGCCGTTCCCGATGAGCGCCTGCTCGCCGATCGTGCAGTCGTGCACGAGGCACTGATGCCCGACGGTGACGTTCTTGCCGACCTCGGTCACGCCGCCGTTGACGTGGATGACCGAGTTGTCCTGGATGTTGGCGCCCTCGCGGATGAGGATCTTCCCGAAGTCGGCGCGGAGCACGGCGCCGTACCAGACGGAAGCGCCCTTTTCGACGACGACGTCGCCGATCAGGGTGGCGGTGGGGGCGATCCACGCTTCGGGATCCACCTGGGGGCGGTGCCCCTCGAATTCGAACATCGGCATGCCTCGCACCCTATGCGCGGGGGCTGAAGGGGACCATGCCCACATAGGACGAGACGAAAGGGCCCTTCACCGCATGACATGCGGCGAAGGGCCCCTTCAGCCCACGGTAGGGGTCAGCCGATGGCGGTGTTCAGCAGGAGGTCCACGGCCTTGTCGTTACGCGTGGTCTCCCGGACGATCACCTCGTCGGGCGGGTAGAAGCCGGGGTTCGAACCCCGCGGGTACATCTCGAAGGTGAAGCTCAGGATCTTGTGGGTGCCCCACATCCAGTCGTCGATCGTCCCGTCCGTGATGTACAGGTCGCTCGACTGCTGCGGCGTGTAGCCGTTGGTCGCCGCCAGCTGCCTGCCCAGCGTCTGGAAACGCTGCGCCTCGGCCGCCGTCATCCCCGGCGCGGTGTCGTTGTACGTGAAGCCGAACGGCCACAGGACGAGCTCCGAATAGGTGTGGAAGTCGATGCTCGCCTTGATCTGCTGGACGCCGCCGATCTTGCGCGAGTTGACGAAGTTGGACACGGCCTTGGTCTCCGGGGCGGAGAACGCCGAGGGACCGCGGTAGGTCTCACTGCTCGTCGAGCCCGAGGAACCGCCGCAGCAGCCCCAGTTGTAGCCCCAGTTCCGGTTGGTGTCGGTGCCGTTGCCCTGACGGTTCTTGCGCCAGTACTTGTAGCTGCCGCCGGAGATGTCGTACTCCGAGCCGTCCGGGTTGACGTTCGGGATCACGTAGATCTCGGTGCTGTCGACGAACCGCTTGATCGCCGGGTCGGAGGCGTAGCCCTGGGTGAACCGGTTCACGATCCGCAGGCACATCTCGGTGGTGAGGTGCTCGCGCGCGTGCTGATTGCAGGTGAAGAGGACCTCGGGCTCGTTCTCGTCGGTGCCGACGTTGTCGCTGATCTTGAGCATGTTCAGCGCGCGGCCCTGGTAGGAGTTGCCGACGCTGCTCAGCTTCGCGATCGAACCGTAGTTCGCCTGCGCGTTGCGGAGTTCCGTGGTGACCTCGGCGTAGTTGTGGAAGCCGGAGTCCGACGGCGGGAAGTCGTTGATCGCGTTCGTGCCGACCTTCTCGGACCTGTCGACGACTCCACGCTGCTCGACGCGGAAGCCGAGCGAGCGGACCTTCGCCGCGTCGCGCGCCTCACCGATGAACGTGGTCGTGCCGCCGGCGGAGCCGAGGACGTCGACGCCCAGCCGGGAGATCTGGGTGCGCTGCTGTGAGGTGCCGGTGCCGAAGACCTCGTAGATCTGGACCTGCGCGTCTTCGGCCTGCTGGTCGGCGGTCGCCGGACTCGCGGCGACCGGGATGGTGAACGCCGCGACGGCCGCGATCGCCACGGCCATGCACCGTCTTATGCGCATCGTCGTCTCCTAGCTCTGGGGCAGGGAAGGGGAACCCCACCATGGCCGGAGCCGGGAAACCGAACAATCCGTAACGGTACGGATCTAATGCGTATTTCTAGCCGTAGTTCGCGAAGCAGAGCGCTTCGATGTCGCCGCGCAGTGCGGCGAACGGCCGCCGCCGGACGCGCTGCTGGACGATCGCGCCGAGCAGGTAGGACAGCAGGGCCCTGGCCCGCGCGCGGGGGTCTTCCACGTCGAGCGGGGCGAGCAGCTCCGCGAGCAGTTCGGTGATCGACGTCAGCATGACGTCGATGGCCTGCGGGTGCTGCGCGCGGCCCGCGGCGATCCAGTATTCGAACCAGAGGAAGGCCGCGTTCGGGCGGCCGGAGAACTCGGCGAGGAAGGCCTCCAGCGCCGCGAACAGCCGCTCGTCCGGGTGATCGTGTTTCTCCGAAATTTTGCGCAAATCGGCGGTGAACGTTGTGATGTGCGCCGCCATCGCGCGGTCGATCAAGACGTCGATGTCGGCGAAGTAGTAATGAATCGCACTCTTCGTGAGCGGCCCGGCGTCCGCGATCGCGCGCACGGTGCAGCCCGCCAGCCCGTCCCTGGCGAGCACGACACGCGCCGCTTCGACGATCTGTTCCTGTTTTTGCAGCTGATTGGGGGAGAGCCGCGCACTGCGGCCGGGAACGGCGGTCACGAAGTTCCTTACACCAAGTAGTCAGGACGGGAGCCCTGAAGCTTAGGGCAACCGTCCTGGCCGATCACAGCGGGTGAAAAATCTAGGTGGCTAGCGATCGATCCGTAGCGGACAATGCGCGGCATGGTGACCTCAGGGGACAACGGGTTCAGCCCGGCCGCGCGGCGGCAGCTGGAGAAGGAACTCGCCGATCTGCGAGCGCAGCGCGATGCGATGGCGCCGAGGATCGGCGAGCAGGAACGGACCGGCGACGCGGCCGATCAGGCCGAGGTGCTCGACCGCGCGGAGGCCGCCGCCTACCTCGAGCGGCGCATCGCCGACGTCGCGGCGAAGCTGGAGCACGGCGGGCGCGACAGCAAGGGCCTGCTCCCCGACGGCACCACCGTCACCATCAGGTACGCCGACGGCGACGAAGAGGAACTCCACATCGTCACGATCCCGGGCGAGGACTCCGACGCCTTCACGGTCACCTCGGACAGTCCCCTCGGCCTCGCGCTCGTCGGCGCCAAGGAGGGCGACGAGATCACGTACCGGACGCCGCGCGGCGAGACCAGCGCCACCGTCGTCACCTTGAAGCCGCCTGCCTGACCTGTTTCGCGCCTGACATCCCCCGCCGGAATGTCATGAAAGGGTCGTTCAGGACACTTTTCGTCCTGAACGACCCTTTCATGACACCTGGCGGGGGATGTCACGTACCAGGACGGCAGAGGACCGGGTTCACCAGTTCGGCGCACGGCCGGTGCCCGTGGGACCGGACGACGTCCTTGCCGACCTGATTGGTCAGGTACCGCAGGAAGCTCGCGACGAGCGAGTCGGCCTTCGGCTCGCCGAACGTGTACGCGTACTCGGTCTCCCAGAACGGGTACGCCGCGTGGATCGCGCCCTCCAGGGTCGCCTGGTGGCCGTCGATCCGGACCGGCAGCACGTCCTCGCGTTTCGTGGCGGCGCCGAGTTCGCTGTACCCCAGCGCCCCCGGCACGCGCGATACAGCGTCGAGGACGTCGTTCGTGGACGGCTTCGCGCAGCGCACCACGCCCGGCTGGGCGCCCGGCGCCTGTTTGAGGCAGTCGTCGGAGTTGTCGCCGGGTTCCCGTTTGCCCGCCAGGATCCGGCCCTCGAACGTCCGTCGCGTCCCGGAGTCGGAATGCCGGTCGACGAGCCGGACCGGCTGGTCCTTGCCGCCGATCTCCTTCCAGTTCGCGATCTTGCCGTCGTAGACGTCGCGGATCTGCGCGAGCGAGAGATCCTGCACGCCCGCTTCGGAGTTGACCACGAGCGTGAACAACGAGAACGCGACCGGACGCGGCAGCAGCTGCGGGAAGCCCTCGCCCTTGGCGCCGTCGGAGAACGCCAGCACGCTGTCGTTCCCGGCCCGGTTCAGACTGCCGAGGCCCTCCGCGCTCCCCCGGCTGTCGAAGGTGAACGACGCGCCCGGGCACGTCTTCGTGTACGAAGCCGCCGCCTCCTTCAGCACCGGCGCGAAAGCCGTCGATCCGGTGATCGTCAGCTTCCCGGACGCGCAGTCCAGCGGCGGCGGCTTGTCGTCGAAGACCAGTGAGCGGGTCAGCTGGAAGATGCTGACCACGACGAGGAACAGGATCAGCGCCATCACCGAGGTCGTCGGCCCGGTGCGGCTCTTGGTCTCGCGGAGGCTGCCGCCCTTGATCTCGCCGATGACCTGAGGGTCGTCGAAGTCGTCCGGCGTGCCGTTGGGGATCCGGTCGAGGACGGCGAGGATCTTGTAGTGCGCGCCGCGGTTCAGCGGCACCCTCGGCAGGTCGATCACCCCGGCGGGCCGTTCGGGATTCTCGTCCCGCGCGCCGAACCCGGAGTCGTCGCCGAAACATTCGTGCAGATGCGGCGAGCTGAGCTCGGTCACCACCATCCCCGCCACCGTGCGGCCGGGGAACTTCACGCGGATACCGACGCTGTCGTTCTCGTTGACCGCGTAATCGTCGGTGTCGATGTCGGTGGTGCCGCTGTTTTCGATGCGCAGCAACACGAACGACGGGTCGACGAGCCGCTCGCCGTTCTCGTGCTGCAACTGCGCGAGCGCGTCGGCGGTCGGCGCGAACCCGCGTCCGGACGCGGTCGGGGTGTCCATCTGCACGCGGTAGCCGAGCCGTTTTCGGCCGACGAGCACGAACTCCCACAGGAACGCGACGGCCGGGACGGCGATCCCGACCACCGCGAGCAGGACGTCCCAGGGAAAGCCTTCCAAGACCAGCCTCCAGGTTCGGGGAATCGAACCTAAGGCTCATCGCGGCCCGGGACGGCGGACTTCAGCCAGTGTTCATCGGGCGTCCGCGAAGGCGTAGTCGTCGAGGTCGAAGAACCGGCTCGTCACCATCGTTTCCAGCGTCGGCGACGCCCGGAAGGGCACGTCCCCGTTGACGTCGAAGTAGTAGCTGTTGGCCAGCGAGCAGCTGTCCTGGAAGAACACCTGGTGCTTGCGCCGGTCCAGCATGCTCCGGAAGTACCGGTCGTTGGCCTCGTTCGTGACCTCCACCCGGGTCGCGCCGGTCTTGCGCGCGTTGCGCAGGCAGCGGACGATGTGCGCGGTCTGCGTCTCGATCAGGTTGAAGTACGAGGAACCGTTGTAGCCGTAGGGCCCGAGAATGGTGAACAGGTTCGGGAAACCGGGGACGCTGACGCCCTGGTAGGCCTGGAACCGGTTCTCCTCCCAGAACTTCTCCAGATCGACGCCATCGGCGCCGCGGACGGTGAACGCGGGCATGTTGCCCTTCTCGAACACCTTGAACCCGGTCGCGAGTACCAGGACGTCGACCGGATGCTCCGTGCCGTCAGCGGTGCGCACGCCGGATTCGGTGATCGTGTCGATGCCCGTGGTCTCCAGAACGACGTTTTCGCGGTTGAACGTCTGGAGGTACTCGTTGGAGAAACTCGGCCGTTTGCAGCCCAGCGCGTAACGCGGGGTGAGCTTTTCGCGGGTTTCGGGGTCCTTGACCGCGCGGCGCAGATGCGCGTGCCCGATCCGCTCGCCCGCGCCCGCTGTCGGCAGGAGGTTGTGGAAATGCGCGGCCAGCGGGAAAGTCAGTTCGACGAGCGCCTGGCTGGCCAGCCGGGACAGCCTCTTGGCGCCCGGCAGCCGTCGCAGCGCCAGCCGCACCGGGTCCGGCAGGGCGACGTCGGGTTTGGGCAGGCACCAGATCGGCGTGCGCTGGAACACCGTGAGCCGGCCGGCTTCCGGCGCGATGGACGGGATCACCTGCACGGCCGAGGCCCCGGTCCCGACGACGGCGACGCGTTTGCCGCGCAGGTCGACGCCGTGATCCCAGCGCGCGGTGTGCATGACCGTGCCGCGGAAGCCGGCGAGCCCGTCGATGTCCGGCGGCTTCGGCTGGGTGAGCACGCCGGTGGCGCCGACGACGAACCGCGCCGTCATCGACCAGCCGTCGGCGGTTTCGAGGCACCACAAGTGCTTTTCGTCGTCGAAGGTCGCGGAGACGACCTTGCTCCCGAGGCGGGTGCGGCGGCGGATGTCGTATTTGTCGACGCAGTAGTCGGCGTAGGCCTTCAGCTCGCGGCCGGGCGCGTAGACCCGCGACCAGCCGGAGATCTGCTCGAACGAGAACTGGTAGCTGAACGACGGGATGTCGACGGCGACACCGGGATAGGTGTTCCAGTGCCACGCTCCGCCGACGCCGTCGCCCTCCTCCAGCATGAGGAAGTCGCCGAAACCGGCCTTTTGCAGCAGGATCGCGGCACCGATCCCGGAAAAGCCACCGCCGATGATCGCGATCTCGTGGTCCGGCGTCATGCGGGCAGTCCTTCCGTGGCGAAAAGCGAACTGGCGCCGAGCACGACGACGTCGGCCCGGTGCTCGATCCCCTCGGCGGTGCGGATTCCGTGGGGCGCGAAGGCATAAACGGGCCAGGTGATGAGCTTGCAGCCCGGCCGCCGCAGCGCGCCGTAGTAGCCGAGCCCGGACGCGGTCTTCCGCGAGCCGAACCGTCGGTCCGGCGTCAGCAGCCTGCGGATCCAGGGGTCTTTCACCTGCCAGCGCAGGAAAACGCGGGCGACGGCGATGCGGAGGACGTTCGGCCCCGGCACCGGCATCGGCACCACCCAGTCCGGTTCCTCTTGGAACACCTTGACCGATCGCGCGGTGGCCGCCACTTCGGGCACGATCTGCGCCGCCTCGCGGCCGGGCGCGACGACGGCGACGCGCTGACCGGCGAAGTCGTGGCCGAACCATTCGGTGCCGCGCAGCACCTCGCCCTGGAATTCTCCCAGCTTCATGACGCGACCGGTTCGTGGGTGATCTCCTCGGTCCACGACTGCGGCTTTCCCAGCAGCCGCGAGGGGATCAGGCGGGTCACCTTCACCATCGGGTCGGCCAGCAGCCGGTGGTAGACGTGTGAACGGTCGACGATCATCGCCGCCTGCGCCTTGAGCACGTGATACGCGGGGATGCGTTTGGTGAACTCGCCGCGGCCGCCGATGGTGGAGAATCGCTTCACCGCGTTGTACAGCTTCTTCTCCGGCAGGCCCATCGCGACGATGTTGTCCCGCATCTTGTTGATCAACGGGACGAAGACGACGATCAGGCCGAGCACGATCTGCGGTTTGAGCGAGCCGACGGATTCGGTGATCAGCTTGGTCGTGGAACCGGCGCCGATCAATTCGAGGACTTCGAAATCGGCCGTGATGTGCCGGGCCTCGTCCGAGTTGATGTGCCGGAACACCTGGTGGCACACCGGATCGGAGACCTCGTCGAGCAGGAACTTCACCAGCGCGCCGTCGAGGGCGCATTCGAGCAGCGGGATGAGCGTGGCCAGCGCCGTCAGCGGCAGCGTGTCGCCGTAGTCGTCGAGGACCTTGATGGCGAGCTTGACGTTGATGTTCGGCTCGGGCATCGAGCCGTGCTCGTCGAGCATGCCCCAGCGCTTCATCAGCGCCAGTTCCGCGTTGGCGTGCTTCTGTTCCTCGGCGTGGAAGTACCGGTAGATCTCCTGGATCACCGGCGTCGGCGCCTTCTTCGCGAGCGAGGCGAACCCGCGGGCGCCGACGTGCTCGATCCACACGAGATCGGCCATGAACGGCCGCATCTTGGCGCGGAGTTCGTCGGTCATCGTCTCCGCGCCGGGCGCGTCCCAGTCGATGTCGGCCAGCGACCACTGCTTGTCCTTGATGGTCTGGAGCATCGCGGCGAAGTCGTAGGCCATCACTTCTCCTTTTCGGCGGGCAGGAACCGGCCGAGGAGACCGGCGATCCGCGTGTACGGGACGGGCACGAACCGCTTGGCGTGCCACAGAAGCTGGGCGTCGGGTTGCGGCACCACGTAGAGCCGCCCGCGATCGTGGGCGTCGAGCGTCAGCTTCGCGACCTTTTCGGCGGAGAACCCGACCAGATCGGACACCTTCCGCGCGAGGCCGCGCGCCTCGTCTTCGATGAGTTCGCCGTCGAAGATGTTGGTGCGGACGAAGGTCGGGCACAGCACGGTGACCGCGACGCCGGTGCCGGACAGCTCGGCGGAGAGGGTCTCGGACAGGCTGACGACCCCGGCCTTGCTCACGTTGTACGCGGCCATTCTCGGCGCGGCGGTGAAGCCGGCGGCCGAGGCGACGTTGATGACGCCGCCCGCCCGCGCCGCCCGCATGGCGGGGACGAAGGTGTGGCAGCCGTGGATCACGCCCCAGAGGTTCACCCCGAGGGTGCGGTGCCAATCGGACAGCGGGCTCTCCCCGACCGGTTTGCCGCCGGCGCCGATCCCGGCGTTGTTGACGACGAGGTCCGGCTCGCGGCCGAGCCAGGACCGCGCCTGGCTCGCGAGTTCACCGACTTCGTCCACACTGGACACATCACAGGCGATGGCGACCGCGTTCTCGAGCGACTTCGCGGTTTCTTCGGCGGCTTCGAGGTCGATGTCGGCGCAGACGACGCGGCTGCCGCGCCGGACGAGTTCGGCCGCCATCGCCCTCCCGATCCCGCTGCCCGCGCCGGTGACGACGGCGTGCGCTCCATGAGTCCGCTTGGTCATGCCGCCCTCGCGATCGCTGGAAGGTTTTCGGTGAGGAAGCGGCAGGCCCGCTCCATCGCCGGTCCCGCTTCGGGGATGAAGCGGGTCAGTGCCTGAAAGACGTGCATCTGGCCGGGGACCACGTCCAGTTCGCAATCCGCTCCGGTGCGGCGCAGGGCCCTGGCCAGCTCGATGGCGTCCGCGGCCAGCATTTCGAGACCACCGGCCTGGATGATCGTCGGCGGGAACCCCTTGACGTCGTCGAAGGCGAACCGCAGCCGCGCCGAGCCGAGGTCGGCGTCCACTGTGTACAGACCGACGAGCCGTGCGGCCGCGGCGGCGGAGATCATCGGGTCCGGGCTCATGCGTTCTCGTTGGGCGGCCAGCGAGAACGTCACGTCGAACAGCGGCGAGAACAGCGCCAGCGCGGCAGGCGGATCTTTTCGTTCCCGGATCAACTGCGCGGCCAGGTCGACAGCGAGATGCCCACCCGCGGAGTCGCCCGCGACGAGAATCCGGCGATATCCCTGGTCGAGGAGCCTGTCGTAGGCCGCGCGGACGTCGTCGGCGGCGTTCGGGAAGCGATGCCGGGGCGCGAGCCGGTACTCGCAGGCGAAGACCGGCAGGCCGGTGCCGTCGGAGACCCGCGTGGTCAGCCCGCGATGCGTTCGCGCCGAGCAGAGCGCGTACCCGCTGCCGTGGATGTAGAGGACCACGGCGTTGCCTTCGGTCACTTCGGGACCACGGACCCACTCGCCGCGGATGCCCGGCTCGACGCGACTTCCCTTCAACGGCGGCGAAGCGAGCCACAAACCGCTCGCGATGAAGGCGCGGGAGAAGGCGATCCCGGCGCGGTTCGCCGGGATCGCGTTGGCGATCGGCCGCACGAAAGCGGACGTCAGCGCGGCGGCCAAACCGGGTCGCAGGCCATTCTGCGGTCGCATGCCCTCAGAATGAATCTGACGGCACCTGCTGTCAAGATGGGGAGGTGACCGCGTCCCGCCGCTACAGCGGCAAGACCGCCGACGAGCGCCGAACCGAACGACGGCTCGCCCTGCTCGGCGCCGCCCTCGACATCTGGCAGGAACAGGGCTGGGCGGCGGTCACCATGCGGGGCGTCTGCGCGCGGGCGAACCTGACCGACCGGTACTTCTACGAGAGCTTCGCCAACCGCGACGCACTGCTCGCCACCGCCTGGGAACAGGTCCGCGACGAGACCCTGCGGATGGTCCTCGACGCCGTCGCCTCCCGGATCGAGCAACCGGCCTTGGAGCAGCTCCGCGCCGCCGTGGACGTCGTCGTGCACCACGTGCAGGAAGAGCCGGCGCGGGCGCAGATCCTCTTCGGTGACCACGCGGGGAGCGCGGTGCTGGAACAGCTGCGGCGGCAGACCGTCCAGGAGACCACCGGCCTGCTGATCGAACTCGCGCGGCCACATCTGAAGCCGGACGTGGACGGGCTGGAATTCCGGGTCAACGTCCTGCTGGGGATCGGCGGCTTCGTCGAGATCATGCTCGCGTGGCGCTCCGGCCTGCTCGACGCGGACGCGGACACGCTCGTCGATCACCTCACCGGCGTGGGCACTTCCCTGTCGCGGATGTTCCTCAAAAATCACGCCGAAGGGGAGATTTCGGCGGATTGAAGCAGCCCGGCCCGAAGTGTTCACTGGTGGGCAGGAGTGCGACGGTGATCATTTCGGGGGAAATGAATGCAGGTCATTTCGGCGTTGATCGGCGTGATCGTCGGAGGCGCGATCTCGTTCACGGTGCAGCGGCTGGAGTCGCAACGGGCGACCCGTGTGAGCAGGACACATCGGCTCTACGAGACGTGGCAATCCGCGGAAAGCCTGGTCCACCGCGTTAAGGCGGTTCACGTCCTGCGCGACAACATGGAGTCACCGGAACCGGTGGGGTTCATGTCACTGATGAGCAGCGAGTCCTCACTGGAAGCCGATGACCAGTTCGCCCTGACCCGCGTTTTGCATTTCTTCGAGGAATGCGGCGCGCTTCTCGAAGTCAAGGCCATCGATTCGAGGCTGTACAAAAAACTCTTCGAGCGATATGTCGTCTACTGGGTGGATGGCTACCTGCGGCCGCTGCACGAGGTCTCCGCCAGGACGGAGAGCGAGACCGAGACCGGCTGGTTCCCCCGGGTGGCGCGTCTCCGGTCCGCGATGGACCAGCTGCGGTAGTTCCCCGGATCGGGTGAACTTGACCAAGCAGCTGCCTGACGGCCGGTCAGCCATCGCACAAAAGGTCAGGGCCCCATCCGGAGTGTTCCGAATGGGGCCCTGACCTGCGGAGCCGCCTAGGGGAATCGAACCCCTGACCTATTCATTACGAGCGCAATCCCTCACTTCTTTTTGCAGGTCCGAACACCTATGCGCGCTTGTCGCGCCGTGCACGCCTGTGCTCTGACGTCCACAGACGTCCGGGGCCGTTGTCACGCAACTAGTCATGCACCCGCCGACGGGTTGAGTCCACCAGTTCCGGGCGTCTTCGTGCCCCGGCTAGCTTCCATCGCAACCCTGCATAGGAGTAGCGCAATGTAGCGAACGAGGCACTGTTTCCGACCACCTTGAAGTGACCTCCACCGCACCACGCCCAGTTCCCACGATGGACGACCTATCCGCTACTGAACAGGAAGTCATCGAGGCTGCCCGCAGGGGCTTTGAGCTGGTATGCAGCAGTCTAGGAAGTCACGTGCTGCTGTCGACCATTACGAAGGAGCACCGAATCCGTGCTGACGTGATCCGCGAGTTGCTGATGGGACGACATGGTCAACTCGATCCCCACGGCGTCCGGGTCCGGGGCGCGTCTATAGTCGGCAAGCTCGATCTGGATGGCATCGATACAGCCGTCGGACTTGAGCTGACCGGCTGCTCTTTCACCGAAGCGATCACCGCACGTGGCGCCCACCTGTCCAGGCTCAGACTGGCAGCGAGCCGTATCGGCGCCCTAGAAGCTGAGGGCCTGCGCCTAGACGGCGATATGGACCTCGATCGCGTGCGGCTTACCGGCCAGAACGCGACAATCTGGTTGTATGACGCGCGCATCGGCGGCACGTTGCGTTGTCAGTGGATGCACGCAGACTACTCGAAGACTCCTGCCCTGGCTGCCGACCGCCTGCAAGTGGATGGGAGCGTTCTCCTCCGGGGCGCGCGGTTCACCGGAAGCGGCCAACGCGGGGCCGTTGTAATGCTCGGTGCGCGCATCGGCAGCCAGTTCGCCGCTGAGGGAATGCACGCCACCAACTCGAACGGCCCCGCCCTCAACGTCGACGGCCTGCAGGTCGACGCTGGCGTGTTCCTGACGGACGCGCGGTTCACCGGTAGCGGTCAACGCGGGGCCGTTGTACTGCTCAACGCACATATCGGGAATGCCTTCCACGCCAGTCGGGTGCACGTCACCAACTCGAACGGTCCCGCCCTCAACGCCGACGGCCTGCAGGTCGACGCCAGCATGCTTATGAAGGATGCATGGCTCACCGGCGGCGATGAACGCGGAGCCGTTTCATTGCTCGGAGCACACATCAGCGGCCAGCTCAACGTCTGCCTGGCGCACGTCACCAACTCGAATGGCCCCGCCCTCAACGCCGACACCCTGCGGGTCGACGCCAGCATGCTTATGAGAGGTGCACGGTTCACCGGAAGCGGCCAACGCGGGGCCGTTGTACTGCTCAACGCGCGCATCGGCAGCCAGTTCGCCGCTGAGGGAATGCACGCCACCAACTCGAACGGCCCCGCCCTCAGCAATGACGGCCTGCAGGTCAACGACAACATGTTCCTGACGGACGCGTGGTTCATCGGTAGCGGTCAACGCGGGGCCGTTGTACTGCTCGGTGCGCGCATCGGCAGCCAGCTCGTCGCCGTGGGGATGCACGCGACCAACTCGAACGGCCCCGCCCTCAACGCCGACAGCATGCAGGTCGACGACACCATCGCCCTGGTGGATGCGCGGTTCACCGGCAGCGGGCGGCACAGTGCGCTCATCTTGTCTTCAACCCGAGTCGGTAATCGACTCGACTTCACGGGAACGAGAGTCTCCGGCGGTGCCACACGAGGCATCACGCTCAGAGATGCAAGGGTGGCTGGCGCGGTCATCTTTAGAGCCGAACTCGTGTGTTCTCAACCCTGGGGCCGTTCGTGTCCCCGCGCCCGTCGCATCCACTTAAGTGGCTTCACGTTCGCCGAACTCGCGAACACGGACTGGCGAGAGTGGCTGCATCTTATCCGTTTTCACACAACTCACTACTCGCCGTCGCCGTATCAGCAACTGGCCGCAGCGGAGCGAGCCGCTGGACACGACGGCAACGCCCGTCTCATTCTCATCGCCCAGCAACAGGATCTACACCGCCGAGCACAGGATGGCCTTGGCGGACGGCTGACTCGCAGTTTTCACAAACTATGGGGGCTACTTGGAGGTTACGGCTACCGTGCCCGTCGAACTGCCGCTGCCCTTCTAATCGTTCTTGCCGCGGCAGGCGGCCTCGGTCTCTGGGCGGGGCATGTTGAGACCAACCCCGGTTACGCTGCTGAACGCACCACCGCCTCTGGCTCACCCGGCCAGCAATGCACCCCAATTGAACTGATCGGACTCGGCCTCGACCGTGGACTCCCTCTCGCCCCGACCGGGCTACGCGCCCGCTGCGACCTGGACACCACCAACACCCCAGGACAGGTATTCACTGTCGCCGTGTGGATCATCCAAGCTGCGATCTGGGGCCTCGCCACCCTTGCACTCGCCGGCTACACCGGTCTCGTCCGCAAACCTGCATAACGAATACCGCGCAACTGCCACAGTCAGAGACGGTGTCTGCTTTACAGGGAAACGCCTGCGTGGCCGTAATCTGCATATTTACTGCATTCGGTTCCCTGTGCGCCCGCACTGTGCCCGTAGCGGGTCGCTGGTGCGCCGTCCGCGAGCCCAGTCCGCTACCTCAGTGCAGCCCGGCTGATCCAGGCTGCATCACCCGGCGCATGCGCCGGGTGATACCCGGGCCCGAACAGTGCGCCTGATGCAGTCTGGCCCACAGGATCCCCCTACTACATGGCCCACACCAGTGGCGACCAGAGCCCCGAAAGGGACGTGAAGGGGCCGTTGCCAGTCGAGACGTTGGCCGCAGTCGTGGCTGCGAACAACGCTGGGAGTTCACCCTAGGAGCCACGCGACGAACTCCAGCGTCTACATACAGGACCCATCGCCACCACAGAACACCACATGTGGGTTCAACAGCCATCCTGCGGCCAACGCTTCGAACTCGTACACCGTTGAGCACGCAGTCAATGATTGGATGAAGCGATACGAAAAGGGCAAGCGAGACCCGAGCACGATCAAAACCGTTCGTTCGCTGGTCAGCAACCACATCGTGCCGTCTTTGGGCGCTCGCCCGCTGGTGAAACTCGAAGTCGACGACGCAGAAGATTGGCTCGCGAAGGAGGCTGAAGTCCTGGTGACGTCGACCGTCCGCAACCTTCGATCCATCCTCAGGCGAGCGATCAATCGTGCCCAGATTGGTAAGCGGGTCGCCTACAACGTGGTACTGCTATGCGACGAATTGCCTGCAGGGAAAGGCGCCGGCCGCCCGTCGAAGGCACTCACGCTGGAACAGGCGGAGGCAGTACTCGCAGCAGCGGAATTGTCGCCGATGCGAGCCTACATCGTCGTATCGCTCCTGACGGGGGCAAGAACGGAGGAAATGCGTCCATTGACCTGGGATCACGTCGACCTGGTCGGCACGTCGGAGGCCTCGCCGGCCATCCCGCCGAATATCAAGGTGTGGCGTTCGGTCCGGGCGCGCGGCGAGACGAAGGCCCGGAAGTCAAGACGCACGTTGGCGCTGCCCGAACGAGCGGCGGAGGCCTTGAAAGCGCACCAGATGGGACAGAAGGCAACGAAGGCCGGCGCGGGCAACGATTGGTACGAACAGGGCTTAGTGTTCGCGACCAACGTCGGAACCGAGCGGGACGTCAACAACGCCCGGCGGGACTTCCGCCGGGTGATCAAAGCGTCCGGGCTCAACCCAACCCAGTGGACACCCCGGGAGCTACGGCACAGCTTCGTCTCGATCCTCTCGGACGGCGGGATGTCGATCGAGGAGATCTCACGGCTGGTCGGGCACAGCAGCGCCACCGTGACAGAGCTGGTCTACCGGAAGCAAATCCGCCCGGTGGTCGAGTCCGGGGCGACCGCGATGGACCGGATATTCCCCGTAACGGGTGAACCTGCGAAACCGTCGACTCCAACCGATCGGGCATCATAGTCACGCAGTTAGTCACGCACCAAACGAGTCAGGGCCCCATCCGGAGTGTTCCGAATGGGGCCCTGACCTGCGGAGCCGCCTAGGGGAATCGAACCCCTGACCTATTCATTACGAGTGAATCGCTCTGGCCGACTGAGCTAAGGCGGCAGACGCCGGGCTCTCACCCGGCGACGGGACCCAGTGTAGCGGAGGGGTTGAACGTCACCTTCTCCGGCCACCGTCGTTAGGGTCCTATGACGCCGGTCTCAGTCCCCCAAGATCGGCCCATCCCCACTGGAGGACCCGTTCATGCGGCAACGACTGCCCCGCGTGCTGGCGCTTCCGGCCGCCGCGGCCCTGCTCCTGCTGACCGCGGCTCCGGCGCTCGCCCAGGACATCCCGACCACGCCGATCCCCGATCCGGCCAATCCCGGGCAGCCGCCGATGTCCGCGCCGATCGGGCCGCAGCCGCTGGGCAGGGCGGTCGGTGACGCGGGAGCGGCGCTGGGCGTGCTGCGGCTGCTGCCCAACGCGGTGCCGACGAGCGCGATCCTGCCCGGAGCGGACAAGCTGCTGCCGAAGCAGTCCGCGCTCGAAGCCGGGATGGGGCTTTCCAGCGCGCAGGCCAACTCCGAGGCCTACCTGAACTACGAGAAGTCGATCGCGCAGTCTTCGCCGTTCGGCCTGTCCGCCGCGGGCAACGCGCCGCAGACGCCGGGCAGCCTCGTGCAGACGGCGCTGCCGGACAACCCGAAGCCGATCAGCGGCGGCCTCAACGCGCCGAAGAACCCGCTGTTCAACCTCGGTCTGCTGAACGGCGAGGCGCACGCGCGCTGGAGCCCGACGCTCGGGCCGTGTGTCGGCACGATCGCCGACTCCAGCACGTCGATCGCGAACCTCGCGCTGCTGCCGACCATCCCGAACATCCCGGGCGCCGACCAGCTGACCCAGGCTTCGGACCAGCTCAAGTCGGGCCTGTCCGCGCTCGGCCCGCTGGCCAACCTTGGCGGGCTGCTTTCGGGGAACAGCACCAACGCCGACGGCAAGGGCGCGGTGCTGAGCCTGCCGAACACGCTGTCGTCGCGATCGGTCGTGCGGCTGGTCGACATCCCCGGCTCCAAGAACAAGGCCGTCGAATCGACGTCGACCTTGCAGGCCGCCAGCATCGAACTGCTGAAGGGCACGCCGCTCGGCCTGACGATCAAGGTCGCCAGCCAGCCGACGCTGCGGGTCACCTCGACCGGTGACAAGAAGACGTCGAAGGTCGAGTACAGCGCGCCGGTGCTGCAGATCGTCCGCGGCGACAAGGTGCTGTTCACCCTCGACGCGAACAACCCGACCAAGGACATCCCGATCGGCATCCCGCTGCCTTCGCTCAAGCAGGTGCCGGGTTTCGAGCAGCTGAAGAACGTGCCGGTCATCGGCGGGCTCGCCGAGATGCTCGACGGTGCCACCAAGCAGCTCCCGGGCGGCGAGGCTGGGAACGGGCTCACCCTCGACCTCGGAGTGCTGAAGCTTTCGATCGCCGGACTGAACCAGAAGTCGAGCGACACGACCTCGCCGTTCAAGGGTTTCCAGCTGGGCGCTTCGGCGCGGCTGCTGGACCTGCAGATCCTGCCGACCACCGCACTGCAGAAGGCGCTGCCGCCGGACGTCGCGAAGAAGCTGCCGTCGTCGTTGGCGCAGATCTCGCTCGGTGAGCAGATCGCCCGGGCGCACGCGCCGGCCGGCGGTGTCGAATGCGGCACGGCGACCCCGCCGCCCGCGGGCAACAACGGTGGCGCCGCGCCGAAGGGGCCGGTCAAGAACCTGGCCTACACCAACGCCGCCTACGACACGGTGCCGATGTTCTGGTCGGGTACCGCGATGCTGCTGATCGGCGTGGTCCTCGTGGCCGCCATGCCGGGACGGCGACGGCTCGCGGTGGTTCCGGTCTCGATCGAGAAGAAGCCTTTCAAGCCTTCGCCGCGTCCGCGCTCGGAGGACTAGACGGGGCGAGGAGGGTGATGAACGGTCCTTTCACTCCTGGCCCCCGCGTGGGAGGCCTGTTCGTACCGCTCTCGATCGCGTGAAGTACGTGAAGGCCCCCTTCACTGCGCTAGGCGCAGTGAAGGG